>CP064915.1:600000-816901 GCA_027557655.1 Candidatus Kinetoplastibacterium crithidii
TAATGGGGCATGTCACTTAAGATTTGATGATACAAACCCAACCAAAGAAGAACAAGAATATGTGGATTCTATTATTGATGCTGTAAAATGGCTTGGATTTAGCTTTATAGAAAATAATAAAACTAATCTATATTTTGCTAGTGATTATTTTGATTATATGTATGATTTTGCACAAGCACTAATTATATCTGGATACGCATATGTAGATGAACAAAATTCTGAGCAAATAAAAAACACAAGAGGTTCATTAACCGAAACTGGCATTAATTCACCATGGAGAAATAGACCTTACAAAGAATCTCTGGAATTATTTGAAAATATGCGAAATGGTAAATATCAAGATGGACAACTTGTGCTAAGAGCTAAAATAGACATGGGATCTCCAAATATAAATATGAGAGATCCTGTAATGTATAGAATTAAACATGTTTTTCATCATAGAACTGCTAACAAGTGGTGTATATATCCCATGTACAATTGGGCTCATCCCATAGAAGATGCATTAGAAGGAATTACTCATAGTATTTGTACATTAGAATTTGAGGATATAAGACCACTATATGATTGGTTCTTAAACAAGTTAAAAGATCTAGGAAAAATAAGAGAACCTTTACCAAAACAATACGAATTTGCAAAACTCAAACTCAGTCATGTTATTACTAGTAAAAGAAAACTCTTACAGCTGGTAAAAGAAGGGATTGTCGAAGGATGGGATGACCCTAGAATGCCAACCTTACTAGGCTTAAAACGTAGAGGATATACTCCTAGATCTATAAAGTTATTTTGCAATAGAATATCAATATCTAAATCAGAATCTATAATAGATTATGCCCTTCTAGAACAATCTTTAAGAGATGATCTTGATCCTATTGCACCCAGAGCAATATGTATTATTGATCCTATAAAATTAATAATCACTAACTATCCTGAGGACATTAAAGAAAATTGTTATGCCCCAATTAACCCACATGATAAAGATATTGGAACTCGTGAATTGATTTTTGAAAAAGAAATCTGGATTGAGCGAGATGATTTTCAAGAAATTCCTTATGAAGGATATTATCGTTTATTTCCAGGAAATATAGTAAGGTTAAAATATGCTTATATAATAAAGTGTACTGGATTCCTAAAAAATGAAAAAGGTGAAATTATCGAGGTATATGCAGAATATATGCACGATACAAAAAGCGGCTCTCCTGGATCAAATAAAATAAAGGTAAAAAATACCATAACATGGCTTTCTACTTCTCAAACACAATCTATTATTGTTAATTTATATGACAGATTGTTTTTCGACCCAGAACCAGATTCAGGTAATAAAGATTTCTTAAAACTTATAAATAAAAATTCGAAAAAAACTACTAAAGCTTTATTGGAACCAAATTGCTTTATTAAAAATGATACCAATTGGCAATTTGAAAGATTAGGTTATTTTGCTTTGGACTATAAAGAAAGCAAAGATAATTGTTATGTGCTCAACAGAGTTGTAACCTTAAAAGATTCTTGGTCAATTTAGAATATGATAAACAAATCCTTAATTGAATTTAAAAGTGCCAGTTTTAATATATATGCTCCGAAAATTATACTGCATACTGCTAATATAAACGACTTAAGAATTTTAATAACAAAACATATATATAATTCTGGAAATTTTTTTAAAAATGAATATATAGTTATAGATGCTAATCAGATAGACCAAATTATAGACTGGGACATACTGATTAAAATTTTTAAAGAACATGAGATCAATATATTAGGAGTAATAGCTAATAATATTAATATTAGGAATGCGATCAAAGCCGGCTTATCTCCGTTGGATATTATAAATAATAAGAATATTAAGATCGAAACAAATACTACACAATTACCAACTATGCTAATTGATAAACCGTTACGCTCTGGGCAAAAAATATATGCTGATAAATCTGATCTTATCGTCATTGGAATGGTTAGCCAGGGAGCTGAAATTATAGCAGATGGAAATATACATGTGTATGGTCCACTAAGAGGTAAAGCAATGGCTGGAGCACAAGGTAATAAAGAAGCTAGAATATTTACAACACAATTAAATGCAGAATTATTAGCTATATCAGGTGTTTATCAAGTTATAGAAAATAATTTAAAAAATACTGTTATGAATAAACCAGCTATAGTACATCTAATAGCTGAAAAACTAACAATAACTAGTATATAATTTTTAAGAATTAAACTTATTATAATAATAGTGGAATTTATTAAGATAATAAAGTATTATTAGAAAATAATATTGACATTATAATTTATTTATAGTATTAGCTTAGGTAAATTATAAATACCAAATATTAATTTTAAAACTTTGAACATTCATAAGGATTTACACGTCGTGGCGCGAGTTGTTGTAGTAACTTCTGGTAAAGGAGGCGTGGGTAAAACCACTAGCAGTGCTAGCTTTTCTGCTGGACTAGCTTTGCGCGGCTATAAAACTATCGTAATAGATTTTGATGTCGGATTACGTAATCTTGATCTTATTATGGGTTGTGAAAGAAGAGTAGTATATGATTTCATAAACGTAGTACAAGGAGATGCTAATCTCAAACAAGCTCTAATAAAAGATAAAAATACTGATAATCTGTTTATACTTCCTGCTTCGCAAACAAGAGATAAAGATGCATTGACACAATCTGGAGTAGAGCAAGTTTTAGAAGATTTAAAAAAAATGGGTTTTGAATACATAGTATGCGACTCTCCAGCTGGGATAGAGTCCGGTGCTTTAATGGCTGCCTATTTTGCAGATGATGCTATTATTGTAACAAATCCAGAAATCTCTTCTGTAAGAGACTCTGATAGAATTTTAGGGATACTATCTTCAAAATCAAAACGTGCTGTAGAAGGCTTAGAACCTATAAAAGAATTCTTATTGATAACTAGATATAACCCAAAAAGAGTTATTAATGGTGAAATGCTCTCAATTTCGGATATAGAAGACATTTTGCGCATTAACTTAGCTGGCGTTATACCTGAATCTGAATCAGTGCTACATGCTTCTAACCAAGGCCTGCCTGCTATTCATCTTAAGGAAACACCAGTATCAATAGCATATAATGATCTTGTTTCTCGTTATTTAGGTGAGTCCATTCCAATGAAATTTACAGAATATGAAAAACCTAGCTTTATCAAACGACTTTTTGGAGGTAGATAAAACATGTCATTTCTGTCGTTTTTATTAGGAGAAAAGAAAAAAACTGCCTCTGTTGCTAAGGAAAGATTACAAATCATTCTTGCGCACGAGCGCTCAAACAAAAACTCACCAGACTATCTAAATAAACTACAACAAGAACTTATAGCGGTTTTATCGAAGTATGTTGCAATAAATCCTGATGATATTAAAGTTAATATTGAAAGTCAAGGCTCTTTGGATGTACTTGAAGTAAAAATAGAGATGCAACAAAAAACATAATAAAATAAATAAGTCTATGAACATGAGCATAATTTCTGTTAACTGATATTAATGCTCATGTCAAATTCACGCTATACCTACCTTAATGATTTAAATTTTAGTCTTTTGGGAATTAAATCATTATCTTTCATTAATATTTTTTTGTTAGTTTCATATTCACTATAATTGCCATTAAAGAAAACTACTTTTGAATTACCTTCAAATGCTATTATGTGAGTAGCTATTCGATCTAAAAACCATCGGTCATGACTGATAACTAGAATTGAACCGGCAAACTCTATCAAAGCATCTTCTAATGCTCTCAATGTCTCTACATCTAAATCATTTGATGGTTCATCTAACAACAAAACGTTTGAACCATTTAATAGGGTTTTAGCTAAATGAAGCCGCCCTCTTTCACCTCCAGATAATAAACCTATTTTTTTATTTTGGTCACTACCTTTAAAATTAAACCTACTTAAATAGGCGCGTGTAGACATTAAAAATTTACCAACAGTAATATTATCTGCACCTTCAGATATATAATTAAAAACAGTTTGATCAGATAATAAATCATCCCTTGATTGATCAACATAGGATATACTAACCGTTTTCCCTATAGAAACAGAGCCTGTATTAATATCCTCTGCTCCTGTGATAATCCTAAATAAAGTAGATTTACCTGCTCCATTAGGGCCAATTATACCAACAATAGCACCCTGAGGAACATTAAAGCTCAAGTTATCTATTAATAATCGATCACCATAAGACTTGCTTACATTACTAAATTCTATGATATCGTTCCCTAATCTCTCAGCAACAGGAATAAATATTTCTTGTGTTTCATTACGTTTTTGATATTCATAAGATGACATCTCTTCAAAACGCTTCAAGCGAGCTTTTGATTTAGACTGCCTACCTTTAGCATTACTAGAGACCCACTCTAATTCTTTCTTGATCGTTCGTTGTCTAGCAGACTCTGTGCTTTCTTCACTCAATAAACGTGTTTCTTTTTGTTTTAACCAAGAACTATAGTTTCCTCTCCATGGTATGCCATAACCCCTATCTAGCTCTAATATCCACTCTGCAACATTATCTAAAAAATATCTATCATGAGTAACAGCAACGACTGTACCACTAAATTTATGTAAGAATTGCTCCAGCCATTCTACACTTTCTGCATCTAAATGATTAGTTGGTTCATCTAGTAAAAGCATATCTGGCTTAGATAAAAGCATTCTACATAAAGCTACTCTTCTTTTTTCTCCCCCCGAAAGATCGCTTATTCTAGAATCCCAAGATGGTATACGTAAAGCCTCTGCAGCTATTTCAATTTGGAGATCTAAATCATCAAAACCACTAGATGCAGAGGCCGTTATTATAGATTCTAACTCAGCCTGCTCTAGTGATAATTTATCAAAATCAGCATCAGGTTCAGCATAAGCCGCATATACTAGCTCTAAACGTTTCTTTGCAGCATAAATATTACCTAGTCCTTCTTCTATTATTTCTCTCACTGATAAATTAGAATCAAGTATTGGCTCTTGAGGAAGATAACCTATCTTAAGACCAGGCATAGGTGTAGCTTTCCCATCAATATCATTATCTAAACCAGCCATGATTTTTAACAATGTTGATTTTCCAGAACCATTTAACCCAAGAACACCAATTTTTGCACCAGGAAAAAATGACAGTGAAATATCACGAAGAATATTTTTATTAGATGAAACAGTCTTACTAACTCGATTCATCGTATATACATACTTAGTCATTTATATACTATTAAATATTAATTAAATCAAAGATATAAAAACATTATAACTTTAAAAAAATTTATACAGTAACCATAAACATCAGTTACTGTATAATCTAAGGAACTCTAATTGAAAACATCAATTTTAGCAAAAAGAATATAAAGATATCCTTATACAATGCTATAACAAATTATAATCATAGAAGGAAAAAATTTTCCAATATGGTCAAAATAAGCTAAAAATCAAATTTTCTTTATTTTTTCTAACATCTTAAATACATCTTTTGATAAATTTACAAACAATCTTTTATAAATTTTACTAAGACAACGACGTTCAAGTGTATTGCGTCTCACACGTTTACGTTCTGCCACAATAAGTCTCCTTAAATATTAAAAATAATCTATTTATTAAATAGGATCAATTATTATATAAATATGTTATCAATATACTATAATTACAAGAAAAACTGTACAACCTTTAACTATTAAATAAAAACAATAATTTTAGTTTATAACAGTCTGGGATTATATGAGTGGAAAAATCAAAATATCAGGAGCATTACAAAACAATCTAAAAAATATCAATTTAGAAATTGATACAAATGAATTTGTAGTTATTACTGGGGTATCTGGTTCTGGCAAAAGTTCACTAGCTATAGACACTTTGTTTTCTGAAGGCCAAAATAGATACCTAGAAACATTCTCAACATATGCAAGACAAATTTTAAATTCTGCAAATAAGCCAAAGGCAGATAAGATAGAAGGCATACTACCTGCTATTCTTATTAATCAAAAAAATACCATAAAACATTCCCATAGCACAGTTGGGACTATTACTGAAATATGTGACTACTTAAAACTATTCTTTGCAAATAACTCTAAGTTATTTTGCAAAGAATGCAATACTTTAATACAAAAGAATAATCCTGAATCTATATTTCAAAATGTTTTATATAAAACAAAAGAGATAGACAAACCAAAATTAATTATATCTTTTGACTTTTTAACTTCTGAAGAAATAAAAGATGATATATTAAAATTCTTAGCCAGCAAAGGATACTTAAATGTACATCAAGATAACGTTATTAAGCAAGAAAATGGCATAACTTACATTGTTTTAAATGTTATACAAGACAGATTGATTCTAACTCATCAAAATAAAACCAGATTCCTAGAATCCGTAAATACTGCCCTATCAATGGGTAAAAATATGGTTACAATCCAATTGTTGGATAAAGATAAAATTACTAATACATGGAAATATAGTGGTTCTCTATACTGCACGAATTGCAATATAACATACAGCGATATTACATCTGATCATTTTTCATTTTCATCTCCATTAGGAGCTTGTGTTGAGTGTAATGGTTTTGGCAATAAAATAGTTATAGATATAGATAAAGTGATCCCAGACAGCTCTATTTCTTTATTAGATGGTGCAATAAAACCATGGAGAACAGATACTTTTAAAAGTTGTCAAATGGATTTAGAAAGATATGCTGCAAAATACTCAATACCACTATCAAAACCATGGAAAAGCCTAAAAGAAAATGAAAAAAACTGGGTTATTAATGGAGAGGCTTCTTGGGAAAACAATGATTATTCTTGGAAAAATGTATGGTATGGGATAAAAAATTTTTTTGAATATCTAGAATCAAAATCATACAAAATGCATATTAGGATATTACTATCAAAGTACAGAAAACATATTATATGCCCAAAATGCAATGGAAATAGATTAAAAAAAGACTCTTTACTATGGTATATATGCTCAAAAATAGAATATAAAAATAATGAAATAACTGAGAAGCAAGAATATAAAAAAGAATTTAATATCAGCGATATACTAAATTTGCCATTAGAACAAACTCTCTCACTACTTAAAAAGTTTTCTAAAAATCAAGATCTTAATGAAAAATCGACAATACGAGAGATTATAAAAAGAATACAAACACTAAATAATATTGGAGTTGGATATTTAAATCTAAATAGGCAAAGCAAAACACTCTCTGGTGGAGAATTACAAAGAATTAATTTAACTACAGCACTTGGCTCCTCGTTAATAAATACTCTTTTTATAATAGATGAACCAACCAATGGTCTTCATTATTGTGATGTCCATAAAATTATTAGAGAACTAAAACAATTACGTAATATTGGTAATTGTGTAATTGTAATAGAACATAATAAAGATGCAATATTATCAGCAGATAGACTTATAGAAATGGGTCCAGGATCAGGAATAAATGGAGGAAAAATTATCTTTGATGATCATCCATCAAAGATAATAAAATCAAACACCATAACTGGCAAATATATACAAGAAAAAAATCATCATTATAAATCAAATTTTCAACAAACTAATCAAATAAATATTATAGGAGCGAATGCTAATAACCTAAAAAATATTAATTTAAAAATACCATTAAATAATTTTATATGTATTACTGGTATCTCAGGATCAGGAAAAAGTTCCCTTGTTAAAGAAATTATCTATAACTCTATATATGACTTTAAAGAAACAGGCACTATAAAAACAAAAACAGTAAAAAATATAACTGGAATAGAAAATATAACAGAAATATATCTTATAGATAGCAGTCCACTCATAAAAAGCTCGAGATCTACACCAGTTAGTTATCTTGGAATATTTGAAATAATTAGAGATATTTTTGCAAAAGCAGATATATCTATAGAAAGAAATTATAAATCTAATGTATTCAGTATGAATAGTGGTTTAGGTCGGTGTCCTGAATGTGAGGGTAAAGGATTAAAGAAAATTGAGATGCAGTTTATATCTGATATATACATAGAATGTGAAGAATGTGAAGGAAAACGTTTCCGCCCAGAAATATTGGAAGTTAAAATTTATAGGAACAATCAAAAATATTCTATAGACCAAGTATTAAATATGACTATACAAGAAGCAATAATTATATTTGATAATGATAATCTGCTCACAGACTCTCTTTCTTGTATGGTATCGTTAGGTTTAAATCATATAACTCTAGGTCAAACTATATCTATAATGTCTAATGGAGAAATTAGAAGATTAAAACTTGCAAAATACTTAGCAAAATTTAGATCAGGAAATGCAAATCAAAATTCTCTATTATTATTAGATGAACCTACTGCAGGCCTACATATTAACGAGATTGATTTGCTCATAACAGCCTTAAAAGACGTGGTAAAATCAGGAAATACAGTAATAGCAGTAGAGCATAATTTGCAATTAATTAGATCTTCTGATTGGATATGTGATTTGGGACCAGGCGCTGGAGAAAATGGAGGGAAGATAGTAGCAATAGGTACTCCAGAAGATATTAAAAAGAACGATATTTCGTTTACTGGCAAAGCATTAATAGAACAAGACATATTATCAAATAATACAATTTTGCAAAAACAATATTTCCATAGAAACAAAATAAAAAGAATAAGGAAAGATAATAATATTAAAATATTTAATGCATATGAAAATAATCTCAAAAATATTAATTTAGAGTTACCTTTAGGAAAATTTATCGCTATTACTGGTGTATCTGGATCAGGAAAATCAACTATAGCATTTGATATATTATTTAATGAAGGCCAACGAAGATATCTAATGACTATGAATGCTTATGCTCGTTCAATCATACATACAGCACAAAAGCCACATGTTGATAAAATCCTCAACCTACCACCAACTGCTGCTATATCTCAAAGATTAAATAGTACAAGTCATAAATCAACTGTTGGGACTATATCAGAAATAAATAATTTTCTAAGATTGCTATTTTCTAAATTGGGACAACAACACTGTTATAAATGTGGTTTAAAAATAACCACATTCACTATAGAACAAATTATTTCTCGCATAAAAAATATTTTTTATAATAGAACTATCATTATTTCAAGCCCTATAAAAACTAGCAATAAAACCTTGATAAGAAATCTTGCTAAAAAATTAAACCTATCTATAGATATAAATAAAACAAAAGAAAATACAATTATATATTTGCCAATAGAAGAAATCAAAATTAGTAAAAAAAATGAAATACTATTAAATAATATAATAAAAAATGCCTTAAAATATAGTGATGGATTCGTTCAAATAAGTGAGAAAATAGAATCTGAATCTCTTAAGCTAGAAAATAAAGCAATTATTTATTCAACAAAGCAAACATGTTTACATTGCGAAATTGATTATCCAAAAATAGATTCCCAATTATTCTCATATAATAATAAAAAAGGATGGTGTTATAGCTGCCAAGGCACAGGCATACTAATAAAAAATCAATCATTACAAAAAACAAATGATCTAAAACAAAACAACAATGATTTAAAATGCAAGGTATGTGATGGGAAAAGACTGAATAACATATCTCTATCTGTATTATGGAAAAACCTTAATATTAATGATTTCACTTCAATGTCTATAGATGATTTAAAAAATTTTTTTAATAAAAATTGTGCTGAAATCACAGAAAATAAAATAGCTAATGAAATTATAAAAGAAATTATAAAACGTTTAGATTTTATGGATAACCTAGGAATAGGCTATCTTTCTCTAAATAGATCTGAACCAACCCTATCAGGCGGAGAATTACAGAGAGTACATTTATCATCACAATTAGGATCAGAATCCCAAGGAATATGTTATATATTAGATGAGCCAACCATAGGATTGCATGCACGTGATAATAAATCATTAATCAAATCGCTTGCAAATCTTACAAATAATGGAAATACAGTTATAGTAGTAGAACATGATCCAGAAGTCATTAAAAGTGCTTCTTACCTTATAGAGGTAGGACCAGGTGCTGGGGTTAGAGGTGGTAAAATTATCAACCAAGGACCAATGGATACAATTTTAAAAAACAATCAATCTTATTTTACAAAACACAACATTACACTTAATAATATTAATGAACTGAATTCCAACAAAAAAATTTCTTCTAAAAATAATTTAGAAATTAAAAATGTATCACAAAACAACTTAAAAAATATAAATGTAAAATTTCCTCTAGGTTTTTTAAATGTGGTCACAGGAGTATCTGGATCAGGAAAATCAACTCTAATACAAAAGGTTCTGTTTAATAATATTAAATCTAAACTCGATGATAAATCATATATCTGGGAACACTGCACAAACATTAAGAATTTCGAAAACATAAATAAAATACTATCTGTAGACCAAACACCGATAGGAAAAAATTCTCGTTCTTGCCCTGCAACTTTTATAGGTTTTTGGGATGAAATTCGTAAAATTTTTGCTAATTCTAACGAATCAAAAATTAGAGGATGGTCAGCATCAAGATTCTCCTTTAATTCTAAAGAAGGTAGATGTGAAGAATGCAAAGGTACAGGCATAAAAACTATTGAAATGAACTTCATGACTAATTCTAAGAGTCAATGTAATTTATGCAAGGGCAGTCGATTCAATAGCGAAACAAAAACTATCGAATTCTCAGGATTTAATATTGGTGAAATTTTATCTATGGATGTTGATCAAGCTTTAAAAACCTTTACAAATTTTCCCAGAATTAGTCATCCCCTGAAACTAATGCAAGAAATTGGCCTAGGCTATCTACCTATTGGACAATCATCTTCAGATTTATCAGGAGGAGAAGCCCAAAGAATAAAAATAGTAACTGAATTGTCAAAAATAAAAGACTCTACACACACACACAACACTATATATGTATTAGATGAACCAACTATAGGATTATCATCTTATGATATAAAAAAATTGGTCTTAGTATTGCGTAAATTAACAGAATTAAATAATACTGTTGTCGTTATAGAACACAACTTAGATTTTATTATTCAATCTGATTGGATAGTAGATATAGGACCTGAAGGAGGAAAAAACGGAGGACAATTATTATTTCAAGGAACGATTAATAATTTATTAAAAGAAAATGTAAATTCCTATACAAAAGAAGCAATCATAGAATATATGAAACAATCTTTTTAACTAGAATTTTTTATACAGAATTCCTCCTCAATAATACTAATAGCTATACTAGAAGCAGCAAAACCCATAGAGGCCGTTGATGTCACAATAGATCCATATCCTGAACATGCAAGTCCATGCTGAAAATCTGTTTTAGAACAGTTATTAGGGTACACAGTATGTTGTTCAAACCACAAAGCATTTAAGCCAAATTTCCTAGGAAATCTATTGCTAGAACAACTGTTTTTCAGTAAGTTTAAAAACCTACTATCTTTACGAATTTTATATCTTAATGATGATAAAAGAGAATCATATTTAGCCAAAGAAATATCACCATACTTAAGAGAAAAGGGATCCGTTTTTCCTCCAGCAGCCCCACATAACAATAATGGAATTTTTTTACTCATTGAAAAAAATACTATTGCTAATTTTGACGCAACTTGATCTATACAATCTATAATAATATTATATTCATCTGATAAAATACTATTAATATTATCTGATGTAATAAATTCCTCTTTACAAACTATATGACACGATGGATTTATTTCTAATATACGTTCTGCCATTGTAAAAATTTTTGTTTTCCCTATAGTAGAACTTAAAGCATGAATCTGCCTATTAATATTAGATTCAGATATGTTATCTAAATCTACCATCGTAATATTCCCAACACCTGTCCTGGCTAATGCTTCTACAGCCCATGATCCTACTCCTCCAACACCTATAACAGCAACATGAGAGTTCCTAAAAAAATCAAAAAGCTTCTCATTATATAATCTAACTACGCCACTAAATCTTCTAGTCAAATTAACATCAATATTTTCTTTCATACATAATTACTTATTATAAAGGGTAATAATTTAAGATGAGATTCTTTCAAATCACTACCTAACTATTGTTAAAAACATATCTTTAAATTAATATTAAATTTTAGAATTATTTAAAGAAATAACAATTATGTCAAACATATCAAATCTACGCCAAAACTATTATAAAAACCAAATAATAGAAGAAAATCTATTGAAATCTCCTTTTGATCAATTTAGTTTATGGTTCTCAGATGCTGTAGATAATAAAATATATGAACCTAATACAATGATTTTAAGCACAGTAAATGAAAAATTACAACCATCTTCTAGAATATTATTGTTAAAAAACTTTGATAATAACGGCTTTGTTTTTTATACTAACTATAAATCTCGCAAAGGTTTAGATTTAACAAATAATCCTAAAGCTTGTTTACTTTTCTTTTGGCCTACTTTAGAGCGTCAAATTAGAATAGAAGGAATTGTTAATAAAATTTCTGCTACAGAATCTGATGAATATTTTAAAAGCCGTCCATTAGGCTCTAAGATTGGAGCATGGGCTTCTATTCAGAGTGAACAAATTGCAAGTCGTAAAATACTCGAAGATAAAGAAAAGTATTTTCAAAATAGATTTGGTGATAATCCTCCAAGACCTGACTATTGGGGTGGCTATAATTTAAAACCATCATACTTTGAATTCTGGCAAGGAAGACCTTCTAGGCTACATGATAGAATTGCATATATTCTGGAAAATGATAACTACTGGATCATCAACAGACTATCTCCATAAAACATCATAAGAATCATAAAAGCATAAATATAAAATATCCCTATGGAAGAAAAATTACGCAAATCATTTGGAAAATATGTTACTGGAGTAGCTATTGTAAGTACAAATTTCAATGACAAAGCTGTTGGGTTAACTATAAATTCATTTTCATCATTATCTCTTGATCCGGCAATGGTAATTTGGAACCTTTCTGTTAAATCATCGGCAAAAAATATATTTACAAATTGCAATAACTATGTAATACAAATCTTATCTAATCAACAAATTCATCTTGCAAAAATTTTCTCTAAAAAAAATATTTTTGAAAGATTTGATACCGTAAAAAAAATAATGTCTCCAAGTGGAACTTTTATGATAAATGATAATTTTACTGCATGGTTTGACTGTTACAATTACAAACAATATGTTGAAGGAGATCATATTATTATGATAGGAAAAGTCGAATATCTTTTTTATTCAGAACTTAATCCTTTAATTTTTTACAATGGAAGACTAAATGAAAATTTCAATTCCTAATAAATATTTTAGAATTCAGTATAAAAATGAATAACTATAATATAGACTTGTTTTTACCGAAGTCCAATAATACTGATTGTTTTGCAAAGATACTAGCCACAACTATACTAAATCATAATAAAAAACCTATTAGACTTTATCTAAAAGGAGAAATTGGTACAGGAAAAACTACTTTTGCAAGATCATTTTTAAAAACAATTGGAGTTATAGATAAAATTAAAAGCCCAAGCTACTCTATTTTAGAGCAATATAATATTAAAAATTTGAATATATATCATTTTGATTTTTATAGAATAAATAATCAGTTAGAATTCCTAGATCTAGGTTTCAAAGATTTATTAGATGAAAAAGCAATATTTATAATAGAATGGCCAGAAAAAACTAAAGAATTGCTACCTATACCTGATATAGAAATTTTTTTTCAATGTTATAAGGAAGGAAGAATAGCTAAAATATTAGCCCAAACAATACAGGGAATAGAATGGATCAAGATAATGGAGATAAAAAAAACAAATCTCTAAAATCTATTATGAAACGACAATTTATAATCCTGATTTCATTAATAATCTTATCTCTCTTATTTCCTAAAATAGGTTTCTCACACTCTAACAAGGTACTATCAATTAGGTTATGGCCCTCAGAAGAATATGTAAGAATAATAGTTGAATCATCAAAATACTTAAATCATAAAAGTTTTTTTTTGAAAAATCCCAACAGATTAGTTTTAGATATAGAAAATATAGAAATAGATTCTACTATAATAAAAAATATAGAAAATATTAAAATTACCAATTCTTATATTGAAAATATAAGAATTGGTAAAAGAAACTTGAACAACTTTAGACTAGTATTCGATTTAAAAGAAAAAATTGATTCTCAAATATTCACTCTAAAACCAATAGCTAGTTACAAATATAGGACCATTTTAGATTTATACCCAAAAATTACAAATGACCCAATTAAAGCAATCATATATAATCAAAAAGAATATAGAAATAATAAATTAGAAGAAATAATAACAAATCTTATAAAAGATAATGACCATTGTGATGAAAAAAACAATAATATAAATTTAACAAATCAAAAAATCATAATAGTAATTGATCCTGGTCATGGTGGAGAAGATCCTGGAGCTATAGGAGTTAATGGAACAAAGGAAAAAGATATAGTCTTATCAATAGCAAAAAAAATAGAAACATTATTAAAAACACAAAATAATATTGTGACTTACTTAACTAGAAATGATGATTGTTTTGTGCCTCTAACTATACGCACACAAAAAGCTAGGCTTTTAAAAGCAAATCTTTTTATTTCTATCCACGCAAATTCATGGATAGAACCTGGAACAAATGGAGCCTCAGTATTTGCATTATCAAAAGATAAGTCATCTAGCATACAAGCTAAATGGCTTGCTGACAAAGAAAATAAATCTGACTTAATAGGTGGAGTTAATTTACATAATCAAGATGAAAAAATAGCTAAAATATTACTAGATTTATCTACTGCTGCACAAATTAAAGATTCAAAAAGAATAGGAGCCATATTACTAAAAGAATTAGAAAAAATTAGCAAATTACATAGTAAAGATGTAGAACAAGCAGAATTTGCAATTTTACAAATTCCTGATATACCATCTATTCTAGTAGAAACAGCTTTTATTAGTAATCCCAAAGAAGAAAAATTACTAAATTCAGATCAACATCAAAATAAAATAGCTAATGCTATTTTTAAAACCATTATTAAGTATTTTAAAATAGAGTGTAACTCAAATTAAAAATAAAAAAATATATTAAATTTGATGATATGAATAAAAATTTAATTTACAAAAATCGTGCAATATTAAAACTCTCAGACTTATTAGTGAGTCAAATAGCTGCAGGAGAAATTATAGATAGACCATCTTCAATTGTAAAAGAATTGCTAGAAAACTCTATCGATGCAAAGTCAACGTCTATAGAAATTTATATTGATGGTGGAGGCATAAAACAAATAATAGTAATTGATAATGGTCAAGGAATAAGCAAACAAGATTTAGCAATGGCGATTACTAGACATGCAACAAGCAAAATATATAACCTAGAAGAATTAAATTCTACATTATCACTAGGTTTTCGAGGAGAAGCATTAGCTTCTATCAGTTCAATATCTGATTTAACTATCATTTCCCGTACAATCAAATCACAAAATGCTTGGCAAATTAACTCAAAAACACAAAAAATACTTCCTGCCCTAGGTTTGCCTGGAACAACAATTAAAGTACAACAGATTTTTGATAATATACCAGCACGCCGAAAATTTCTTAAATCTGAAGGAACAGAATGGCTTCATTGTCTATCTATAATAGAAAAAATAGCAATATCACACCCACAAATATGTTTTAAAATATTTCATAATAAAAAACTACAAAAACAATGGATGGCTAATGATACATATAGTAGAATCAAGGATATTTTTGGAAAAAAAATCTCAGATACATATCTTAAAATAGATCAATCAAGTAATGATATAAGGATTAGAGGTATTATTTCTCAATCAATTGATAATCAATTAAAATCACACTACCAATATTTATATGTAAATGATAGATATGTGCAAGATAGGATCGTAAATCATGCTATAAAATCAGCATATCAAGATATACTACACCACAATAGCAAATTATCATTTATTATATTTATTTATATTAATCCTAATCTAATAGATGTAAATATTCACCCACAAAAAAATGAAGTAAAATTTCGTGATAGCAATGCAATTTACAAATTTATAAGAACAGTAATTAATAAAACTATTTCTAATAATAGTAATCAAATTATTTCTAAACAGATAGAAGATGAAATAATAGAAAATATTGTTGAAGATAACTACAAACAAGTAAATATAGAATATTCTGCATTTAAGAATACAAATAATAATAATATTTTTGAAAATAATTCAAAAACACAACAATCACAAATAAAGCAGAATAATAAAGAATATCCACTTGGTTTAGCAATAGCACAGATACATGGTATATACATATTATCTCAAAATAAAAATGGACTAATTATAATAGATGCACATGCAGCACATGAACGTATAATATATGAAAAACTTAAAAAATCGTTTGTTAATCATTCAATACAGATACAAAAGCTTATTTCTCCTATAAATATAGAAGTTAAAGAAGAATTTTTAGAGATTGTTAAAAATCATCAATCTGATTTATTAAGTCTTGGGTTCGATATAAGTTGTAACATAGCTAAATCTTATATTTCTATAAAACATATTCCATCTATAATAAAACTAAACAATCTTGAAGAAGTACTATTAAATATCTTTAATGAAATTAATTTAATAGGACAGTCATGCTCTATTCTGGAAAATTATAATAAAATACTAGCTACAATTGCATGTCATTGTTCTATAAGGGCAAATCGTATATTAAATCTAGAGGAAATGAATAGCTTGTTAAGACAGATGGAACTTACAGAAAAATCTGACTATTGTAATCATGGAAGACCTACATGGGTTCAACTGAGCATTAAACAAATTGATAAATTCTTTTTAAGAGGTAAATAATTATTAATAATTATTCAACTATTATTTGTCTTACTGGCCCAACAGCTTCGGGAAAAACTGCTATTGCTATAGAATTATCTAAATACTGGCCAATAGAAATTATTAATATGGATTCAGCCACTATTTATAAAGGAATGGATATAGGATCTGCTAAACCATCTAGGGAAGAACAAATAATAACTAAACAACACCTGATAGATATAATTGACCCAATTGAATCATATTCAGCAGCAAGTTTTTGTTCTGATACATCAAATTTATTATCAGATATTTTAGAAAGAAAAAAAATCCCTATAATAGCTGGTGGAACGATGATGTACTATAAATCTTTAAGAGAAGGTATTGATGATTTACCTACATCAAATCGAATCATGCGTCAAATGATAGAAGAGAAAGCCAATAAAAATGGATGGCCTTTTCTACATGATTATTTAAAAAAAATAGATCCTACTACAGCAAGTAAAATAGGTGTTAGAGATAAACAAAGAATACAAAGATCGTTAGAGGTTTTTTTTACAACAGGAAAACCATTATCAAGTTTACTGAAAATCAGAAATAATCAATTAACTCATAATAAATATAAATATATAACTATCAGTTTAGAGCCATCAAATAGATCTATTCTACATGATAGAATAACTAAAAGATTCAACACAATGATACAAAATGGACTTTTAGAAGAAGTAGCTTCTCTTTTTAAGAGAGGTGATCTAAACACAACAATACCATCGATAAGATGTGTTGGATATAGACAATTATGGGAATATTTTGAAGGAAAAAACTCCTTAGAAATTGCCATTGAAAAAAGCATAATAGCAACTAGACAATTAGCTAAAAAACAGATGACTTGGTTAAGATCGCAGCCAGAAAGAATTATTATAGATTGTTTAGATAAAAACTATAATAAAAAAACTATAGACGCCTTAGCACCTATAGTTGAAAACAATTATAAAAATAGCAAGTAAAAACTTAGACTACATAAGTACTAGACATATCTTTTTCTCTACTTACTATTTCACCTATTTTGACTACATCTTCACCATTAGCCAAAAGATCACTCATTATTTCATCTGCTTGATTTCTAGGAACTACTAAAACCATACCAATCCCACAGTTAAAAACTCTGTACATTTCATTATCTTTTATATTTCCAGATTTTTGGAGCCAACTGAATAGATCAGGCATTCTCCAAGAATCCCTATATAATTTAGCTGAAATATTTTGGTTTAAAATTCTAGGAATATTATCTAACAACCCTCCTCCAGTAATATGAGCTAACCCTTTAATCCCTTTACTGAACTTATTAATTACAGATAAGATTGATTTAACATAAATTTTAGTTGGAGCCATTACTACATCAATAAGTGGCTGACCATAAAAATCTTGATAAGGTTTAGAATCAGTTACATCTATAATTTTTCTAATTAAAGAATACCCATTAGAATGAGCTCCACTAGAAGTTAGGCCTAAAATAATATCTCCAACATCTATTGAACTACCATTTATAATTGATGATTTTTCGACAGCACCAACAGCAAATCCAGCAAGATCATATTCACCATCTGGATACATTCCAGGCATCTCTGCTGTTTCACCACCTATCAATGCACAACCTGATAGTTCACAACCCTTAGCAATGCCAGCTATCACAGAAGAAGCGATATCTACTGACAGTTTACCACAAGCAAAATAATCTAAAAAAAATAACGGTTCAGCACCTTGTACTAATATATCATTTACACTCATCGCAACTAAATCTATACCTACTGTACCATGTGAATTCCATTCAAAAGCTAAACGTAATTTCGTTCCAACTCCATCTGTACCAGACACCAAAACTGGATTAACAAATTTTTTTGGAACTTCAAATAAAGCACCGAATCCTCCTATACCAGTCAATACTTCAGGACGTGTTGTCTTAGCTGCAAAAGGCTTTATTTTACTAATTAAAGCTTCACCTGCATCTATATCAACACCTGCATCACGATAATTTAAGGAAGTAGAATTTAAATTAGACATATTTAACTTTATATAAAAAAACTACAATTAGTTAAAATGAAAACAATATTTTAACCACCAACACTATAATGTATATTTATAACATTTTTTCTAGACTTGTTGTCAATGATTTTCATGAAACTCATTGATAGATTTCAACAAAGTATAGTATATACTAGAGATATAATTATTTATACTCAGTAATAGAATTAACCTGTAAAGCATGAAACAACATCAGCTTATTTTAAATATACTACCTAATATTGAACCATCTTTATCTAATTATATTTTAGGAATAAACACTGAAGCATTACATGCTGTTAAATCAATAACAGGAGGAAGAGCTTTATATATATGGGGCGAGAAAGGTTCTGGAAAAAGCCATATATTACGTGCAATTACTAAGGAGAGAAACAGCGCATATATTAATTATAAAAATTGCTATGAAATATTCGATCTAGCAATTAATAATGAAGTAGAATCTATTCCGAAGTTGATAGCTATAGATGATGTTCATCTGCTCAATAATAGCCAACAATCTGGACTATTTAGTCTATATAATCGTTGGCGTGAACTGTCACAAACTGAAAAATCTTTTGCTATGATTTTATCTGGTGATAAAAAACCAATACTAATGAATATAAGAGAAGATCTAAGAACTCGTCTAGGATGGGATATATCATTTCGTATTGAAACATTATCAGATAAAGACAAATTAAATGCGTTAAAAACCTTAGGAAATAAACTAGGAATTAGAAATCTAGATAATGTTATCCAATGGATGTTAAAATATTGTAACCGAGATATAAAATATCTCATGAATCTATTAATTCTATTAAATAAATACTCAATTTCGACAAAACGTCCTATTACTGTAAATTTACTTAGAACCATGCTAAAAGAATCGGAGTATATCCAGATATGAACAATAATCTTGCCCTATTCGACCTAGATCATACCTTGATACCTATAGATAGTGATTATCAATGGGCTAATTTCCTAGCAAGAACAGGAAGAACTGGGACAACACCAGAAATAGCAATTAAACTAAATAATGAATTAATGGAGAAGTATAATCAAGGCAAATTATCAATAGAAGAATCTGCAGAATTTATGCTTGGTTTACTAAAAATACATACTCCTTATGATTTATCAAAATTTCATGAAGAGTTTATGCAAAAAATAGTTAGACCTTCAATAAAAAATCCAGCAATAGATATTGTAGAAAAACATTTAAAACAAGGTGACCTTTGTGCAATAGTAACTGCTACCAATAATTTTGTAACTATACCAATAGCTAGAGCATTTGGAATACCATACTTGATAGCAACAGAGGCTGAATATATTAATGGTAGATATACAGGAAAATTTATTGGTACTCCTAGCTTCAGAGAGGGTAAAGTTATTCGCGTAAATCAATGGTTATCTACTTTAAATTATAGTTTTGATAATTTTAAAAAAACATATTTCTACAGTGACTCTATAAATGATCTTCCTTTACTAGAAAAAGTGACTAATCCAATAGCCACTAACCCTAGTAAAAAACTTAGGAATATAGCTCAACAAAAAAATTGGGAAACCATAGATATTTTTGAAAATTTAGATGACAATAAATCTTAATGTTGACAAAAATAATTCATAAAATATGCTATTTTTTCGGATATATGAAACCTAAAATAGTAAAAAAAAATAAACATAATATAAATATAGACGATATATCAACTAATGCTATAAAAGTATGTGAAACTCTACAAAAAGCAGGATTTATGTCTTATATAGTAGGAGGGGCTATTAGAGATTTGATTATTGGATTGAAACCTAAAGACTTTGATATAACAACAAATGCTAGCCCAGAAGAAGTTAAGTCACTATTTAGAAGAGCTTATATAATTGGCAAACGTTTTAGAATTGTCCATGTAATTATGGGGAAAGAACTTATAGAAATTTCAACTTTTAGATCAAATCCTTTGGAAAAAGATGAGTTTGGACGTATTTTAAAAGATAATTCCTTCGGCTCACATCAAGAAGATGCATCAAGAAGAGATTTTACTATAAACTCACTGTACTATAATCCTATGAAACAAGAAATAATTGATTATTATTCTGGATTAAAAGACCTAGAACATAAAAAAATTAGAATAATAGGAAATGCTGTAGAAAAATATAGAGAAGATCCTGTAAGAATGCTAAGAGCTGTAAGATTATCCACTAAAATTAATGGAACTCTAGAAAAAAACACCAATTTTGAAATAGATATATTAAAAGATCTGATTACTAATATCCCGCAAGCAAGATTATTTGATGAAATAATTAAAATTCTTACATGTGGAAATTCTTTTTCTTGTCTAGAACAATTACATGTTAAGAATATATTACATAACTTAATTCCATCATTAAATAAAACATTTACAAATAAAAAAGATATTAACTTCATAAAAATTGCATTGGATAATACTGATTATAGACTATCAACAAATAAAAGCATAAGCCCTGGATTTCTATTAGCTATAATACTTTGGGAACCAACAAAATCTTTATGGATCGAATTACTATCTAAACAAAATAATTCTTTTTTATCAATGGACCAAGCATCAGACAAAGTGCTATTTGATCAATCAAGAACTCTAAAAATACATAAAAGAATCACTATCGATGCAAAAGAAATTTGGTTAATGCAAGCAAGATTAGAAGCAAAAAATATAAAAAATTATTATAGAATCATCGAAAATACTAAATTCAGGGCTGCATTAGATTTTATGCAATTAAGAGCACAAGCAAAAGAGATAGATAATGTATTATCAAATTGGTGGCTTGATTTTTATAAAGCTAATGATGATTTAAGAAAACAAATGATCATAGAAAGACAAAATAAAAAATCAAAAAAAAAAAAAACAAAAGATAATTAAATTTTAAAATTTTAAATAATTAATGAAAATGCATTTTATAAAGACTTATATTGGATTAGGTTCTAATCAAGGTGACAGTATCGAAAATATTAAAAATGCTATAGATTATATTTATTCTGTTTTTCATAAAAATAATTGTAGAACATCTAAATTATATTCAACAACACCTGTAGATGCTGAAGGACCAAACTTTACTAATTCTGTAATGGAGATATATTTGACTAACAGCCCAATAAATCTCCTTGATAAGCTACACAGAATAGAAAACAAATTTGGAAGGATAAGGCCGTATAAAAATGCCCCCAGAACACTTGATATTGATATATTATTGTATAGTAATCAAATAATACAAAGTCACGATTTAGTAATTCCTCATCCTAGGATGCATGAAAGGCTATTTGTTTTAAAACCATTACAAGATTTAGAACCAAATATAGAATTACCTATTTATGGCAATATTAATAATTTAATAAAAAAAATTAAGAATCAGAAAATTAGTATTATTGAGTAATATAAAAAACAAATTCAAACAGAATAAAATCATTCAAATACAATATGCTTTTTTGCAAAAACACATAAAATGCTTACATTTCAACAAATTATATTTAATTTACAACAGTATTGGAATAAACAAGGTTGTATCATACTACAACCTTATGATATGGAAATAGGTGCAGGTACATCTCACACAGCTACTTTCCTAAGAGCTATAGGACCAGAACCATGGAGAGCTGCCTATGTTCAACCATCTAGACGTCCTAAAGATGGTAGATATGGAAAAAATCCTAATCGTTTACAACAATACTACCAATTTCAGGTAATTTTGAAACCATCTCCTCTTAATATTATAGATCTATACATAGAATCCTTAAAAGAACTAGGCATAAATCCAATAGATCATGATATCCGCTTTATTGAAGACAATTGGGAAAATCCGACATTAGGTGCCTGGGGTCTTGGATGGGAAGTATGGTTAAATGGAATGGAAATAACACAATTTACATACTTTCAACAAATAGGTGGAATGGATTGCAATCCAACTACAGGAGAAATTACTTATGGTTTAGAAAGATTAGCAATGTATTTACAAAATGTAAATAATATATACGATATTACTTGGACAAGAAATAATCATGATATTTCAATATCATATGGTGATATCCATCTTCAAAATGAACAAGAACAATCAAAATTTAATTTTGAATATGCTTCAATTGAAATGTTATTTAATCATTTCAATGACTATGAGAATGAAGCACAAAAACTAGTAGAACTATCGCTACCAATCCCAGCTTACGAAAGAACACTAAAGGCAGCTCATATATTTAATTTATTAGATTCACGTGGAGCTATAAGTGTAACAGAAAGAGCATCATATATAGGAAGGATACGTAATTTATCTCGATCAATTGCAAATGCATACTATATAAGCAGAGAAAAAATAGAGTTCCCTTTAATATCGAAAAAATAATATATTATCCAATGGAATATGAAGAAATGAGAACAAAGGCATTAACAATAGAATTATTAACAGAAGAATTACCACCAAAAAAATTATTTGAAATTGAGAATACTTTTACTAATTCTATAAGTTTAAATTTGTCTAATAATAATATTATAGGCGATAATAATATTACAAATTGTTACTCTACTCCCAGAAGATTAGCTATTTCATTTTCTCATATACTAGAAAACTCACCTGATGTAACAAAAAAAGAAAAATTAATGCCTAAAAAAATAGGCTTGACAGAAGATAATCATCCTACAAAAGCATTAATAAAAAAACTATATTCAAAAGGTTTAAGTGAAAAAGATGTATCCAGAATAAGAATTGAATTGAATGATCAACAAGAATATCTAATAATAGAAAATTCTATTACTGGAAAAAAAATTCAAACTATCGTCCAAGAAGCAATAGACACAACAATTCAGAATATATCTAACCAATATCAATCAATGAGATATCAACTTCAAGATGAAGTTAAAACAGTTAAATTTATTAGACCAGCAAGAAACCTACTTGTTTTATTTGGTGAAGAATTATTAGATATATCTGTTTTAGGCATAAAGTCTTCAAATGAAACTATTGGACATAGATTTATGTCCAATAGTTTCATAAAAATAGACCATGCTAATAAGTATGAAGATATTCTAGAAACGAATGGTTTTGTAATACCATCATTTATAAAAAGAAAAAATTATATTTTGAACGAATTAAAAGATAAAGCTTCTCAAGTAAATAATATACTGGGAGATCATAAAGAATTAATGAATTTATTAGATGAAGTGACAGCCACAGTTGAATATCCATCTGTACATATAGGTGAATTTGATAAAGAATTCTTAGAATTACCTAGAGAATGTTTAATTCTAACTATGCGTTCACATCAAAAATACTTTCCTTTATTTGAAAAAGAAAATAATAAATTAACAAATAGATTCCTAATTGTAAGCAATGTCTATTCTGGCAAAGAAGAAAATATAGTCCTAGGAAATCAAAAAGTAATATATCCAAGATTATCTGATGCCAAATTTTTTTATGAAACAGACAATATGGTATCTCTAGAGAATAGAGTCCTAAAACTTAAAAATGTAATATATCATAATAAAATAGGGAATCAACTAGAACGTGTAGAAAGATTGCGCTTGATAAGCAAATATCTTGCGGAAAAGTTATTAGCAGATCCCATATTAGCAGAACGTGCTGCTATGTTATCAAAATCTGATCTGGAATCATTAATGGTTAGCGAATTTCCTGAATTACAAGGAATAATGGGATCTTATTATGCTAAACAAAAGGGAGAGCCAGATAGCATAGTAGAAGCATTAAAAAATCAATATATAAACAGATTTGAAAACCCTGTTACAAACAAAAATATAATCTCAGCTATACTTTTTCTTTCTGAAAGAATAGAAAAACTTATAGGTTTATTTAGCATAAAAATATATCCTAGTGGAGAAAAAGATCCTTATGGACTCAGAAGAGCAGCTATAGGGATAATAAATATTTTTGAGAAAATGGTTGAAGGTAAAATATTAGAAGTAAACTACTTTAATTATATCGATATCTTAGACTTATCTGAACTAGCATTATCATTATTTCATAAACAAAACATTGATTTAGAAACTCCTAAAAAAGTGGTAGATTTCATACATGAACGTTACAAACACCAATTATTAAATAATTTTAATAAAGATATTATAGAATCAACTTTTGCAAAAACACCTCCACTACATTTAATATTGCCAATATTAAAAACATTAGAAGCATTTAAAGCCACACCAAATTTTTCATTTTTTCTTACAACAAATAAACGTGTAAACAATTTTTTGAAACAAAATAATCTGTCTATAAATTCTTTTGAAGAAAACCTAATAGACAATGATGCCGAAAAAATTCTTTATGAAAACCTCTTAACTACAGAACCTACCCTATTAAAACTATTACAACTTGGAAAGTTTTCAGAATATTTAGAATTAACTTTTTCATTAATCTACAAAACAGATAACTTTCTAAATAAGGTTACGATAATGACGACAGATAAAAGAATTTGTAATAACAGATTAGCTCTTTTATCAAAGATAAGAGAACTAATCAATAATTTTGTAGACTTTTCATACTTAACACATGAAAATAACAATATTTGATAAAAACATATAATATAAAAATAAAATTTATTTATTGGAATATGAAAGCATTAATAATTTTTTTAAGATCTTTTATATATATGTTGTTTTTAATAATAACAATTATACCTTATTCAATATTAAGTTTAATGACATTCGTTTTGCCTCTAAATATACGTTATAAAATAATAACATTATGGCCTAAAATAGCATTATTGGGATTAAAATTTATATGTAATCTTCGATGGAATATAAAAGGAATAGATTTAATTCCAAATCAACCTCTAATTATTGTGTCTAATCATCAATCTATATGGGAAACTTTATTTTTTATTGCCTATTTTCCTCAAAAAATATGTTTTATATATAAGAAAGAACTTAACTATATACCTTTTTTTGGATGGGGATTGATTTTATTAGACATGATAGCAATTAACCGATCTGAAGGCTTAAATTCTTTTAAGAAAATATCAGAAATAGGCACAAAAAAATTGGAAAATAATTATTCAATATTAATATTTCCTGAAGGAACAAGAGCAGCGCCTGGAAAAATAAAAAAATTCAAGATTGGAGCATCATTATTAGCAAATAATACTAGATGTAATATTCTACCAATAGCACACAATGCAGGTAATTTCTGGAAAAAAGATAGCTTTATAATACGACCTGGTATCATAAAGCTATCTATAGGTAATGTAATAAAAGTAGATTCATTAACTCCAAGTGAAATTAACATAATAATTTATGAATCGATCAAAAAAGAATTCACTAAAATAAACCGCGAAGATAATACCTGTCTTGATTAATTTATTTCATTGTATAAAACCATGGCAATGCTTAAATTTTTTTCCACTCCCACAATAACATGGATCATTACGTCGAATTTTCCCAACAGGTTTTGTATCTCTAAACTCATCTTCAGAAGAAATATTGCTATGAAAGTCAACTAATAACAAATTCTTTGCTATATCTTTTTTTATATTTTCTAACATTAAAGAAAAATTCTCAAATGCCTCTTTTTTATATTCTTGTTTAGGGTTCTTTTGAGCATACCCTCGAAGATGAATGCCTTGTCTCAAAGAATCTAAAAAAGATAAATGATCTCTCCAATTTGTATCAATAGACTGTAAAAAAATAAATCTTTCTATTTCTGTCCAATCTAAATTACTAGACATCTTTTTTCTATTTGAATAAAAATTTATTAAATAATCTGCGACTAAATTTAATAAAGTATCGATATCCTCGATATTATCGATATTCTTCTGAAAAAAATCTATTAAATCTAAATTCACATGTAATAGATTTTTTATAGCATATTGTAATTCGAGTAATTGCTCTTTATCAAAAAGATCTACCAATATAGAATGAGAAATATTATTTATGACTGTCTTAAAAACAATACTAATAGCGTCACTAAAAGACTGTCTTGATAAAATATCATTTCTTTGCAAATAAATTATTTGACGCTGTTCATTTGCTACATTATCGTACTCTAACAATTGTTTTCTTATATCAAAATTTCGACTTTCAACTTTACGTTGTGCATTTTCTATAGCCCGGTCAACCAAACTAGATTTAATTGGTTCCCCATCAGGCAATTTCAAACGCTTCATTATATGTTGTAATTTTTCACCAGCAAAAATTCTCATCAATGAGTCATCAAGTGATAAATAGAAACGAGAAGATCCTGGATCTCCTTGTCTACCAGCTCGTCCTCTTAATTGATTGTCAATTCTTCTAGATTCATGCCTTTCTGTACCTATAATATGTAGACCACCAGATTTTTTTACATCTAAATTTAAAGAACTCCATTCTTTTTTCAATTTATCAATAATTATATCTTTAGAACTAGCATCTATCTTATTGCTATACAAAACTTTCTCTATTTGCTTATCGATATTACCGCCTAATAAAATATCAGTACCACGTCCTGCCATATTAGTAGCTATGGTTATAGAATATGGTTTACCAGCTTCAGCAATAATATCAGCCTCGCGTTCATGTTGTTTTGCATTTAGAATGTTGTGTTTTAAACTCTTCTTTTTCAACATACCAGACAAAAGTTCTGAATTTTCAATACTGGTAGTTCCTACAAGTACAGGCTGACCTTTAGTATTACAAGAAACTATGTCTTTTAGTATAGCCTCATACTTTTCTTCCTGCGTCTTATAAATATGATCATTATAATCACATCTTATCAATGGTTTATTAGTTGGTATTACTAAAGTTTCTAAACCATATATTTCTTGAAATTCATAAGCTTCTGTATCAGCTGTTCCTGTCATTCCAGATAACTTATCATACATTCTAAAATAATTCTGAAAGGTTATTGAAGCCATCGTATGATTCTCAGCATTGATAGCAACTCCTTCTTTAGCTTCAATTGCTTGATGTAAACCATCTGACCAACGCCTACCATTCATTAGCCTACCTGTAAATTCATCTACTATAATAATTTCATTATTCTTAACTACATAATGGTGATCTCTTCTAAATAAATTCCACGCTCTTAAAGCTGCCATAACATGATTGATGAGATGAACGTTGTTATAATCATATAAAGATTCATTGTTATGTAATAAACTATGATTCTTTAAAAAGCGCTCTACATTTTCATGACCTGACTCTGATAAATACACCTGCTGATTTTTCTCATCAATCCAGAAATCTCCGTCAGGTTCATTCCCGTCTCTATCTGGCTCTGTAACCATGCGTTTTAATAAAGGAATAATACGATTAATTTTTATATATAAACCGGTACTGTCACTTGATGCTCCAGATATTATTAAAGGAGTACGAGCTTCATCTATCAGTATAGAGTCAACCTCATCAACAATAGCATAATTCAATGTTCTTTGACGTTTATTATCTAAGCTAAATTCCATATTATCTCTTAGATAATCAAAACCAAACTCATTATTTGTTCCATATGTAATATCAGCTTTATATGCAACAATTTTCTCTTCTGGAGTTTGATTAGCAACAACAACTCCTATAGATAAACCTAAGAAATTATATAGCTTACCCATCCATTCAGAATCTCTACGTGCTAAATAATCATTAACTGTAACAACATGAACGCCTTTAGAAGGTATAGCATTTAAGTAAACAGCTAAAGTAGCTGTAAGAGTTTTACCCTCACCTGTTCGCATCTCAGCAATTTTGCCATTATGTAAGGCAATTCCTCCTAATAACTGCACATCAAAATGACGCATATTATATACCCTTTTACTTGCTTCCCTAACAACAGCAAATGCTTCTGGTAATAAATCATCTAAAGAAATGCCTGTTTCAAATTGCTCACGAAATTGTTTAGTTTTAGATTTTAGCTCATCATCAGTTAAAACAATTAGTTGTTCTTCAAAACTATTTATTATATTAACTAAATCATAATATTTTTTTAATAACCGATCATTACGACTACCAAAAATTTTTTTGAATAAAAAGAAAAAGTCCATTGCCAAATTATAAGACTCCATTATAAGACATCTAGAATCAATCACTAGATTCTGATTTTTGCAGAAATTTAAATTTATATGCTTTATTAGTTATTGTAATTTCATTTGTAATAACTAATAATTATTTTATAATCTAAATATTTAAACCTATATAATAATTATTTTACCAGTATAAAACTATACTCTATATTTAAAATGGCTATTCATTATAAAAAAAATAAAGGAAACTATAAAAACATATTGGATATATTAGTTGTTAAATGGTTAACTTTAGATAAAAATACCAATAATATTATCAACATAGCACAAAACATAATAAATATAGAGCATGCTATTTCTATTTTCATACCTAATAACTTAAAAATTTCATATAAACTGATTAAATTTGAAAATAACATTCTATCAATTGCAGTGCCAAACTCAGAAAATGCAACAAGAATACGTTATTTCTCAAAAGAGATTATAAAAAATATGCAATCACAATTTTGTTTAAAAATTGATGCAATCAAAATAAAAATATATAGCAATTGTTTTATAACACATAAAAAAATTGCAAAGAATAATACAAAGTGTTTTCTAAACGAAAATAGTCTAAATAATTTCAAACAATTAGAAAATAAAATACAAGAAGGACCTTTAAAAAAATCTATATCAAATTTGATAAAGAAAAACTCTATGTTATAAAAACGCAAAATTATGTTATCATAAATTCATATTATAATCGTATTAATCAACTGTAATATATTCCCACATATCTTGGTTTTTTAATAAAGCTCTAACTAATTTATTGTTCAAAGAATGACTAGATTTACCAGCTGTATTCCGAGCTATTAAAGAATGTCCTAATAAATATAGATCTCCTATTGCATCTAGAATTTTATGCCTTAAAAAATTCATCTTTATAACGCAGACCTTCATTATTTACAATCTTATTATGATATAAAATAATAACATTGTTTAAACAAGACCGTAATGCTAGACCTTTAGGTCGCAAATAGTTAACATCTTCTATAAATCCAAAAGTTCTTGCCATAGAAATATTTTTTATGTAAGTTTCCTTAGAAATATTAATTTCCATATTATTAGTAGTAGATATAATAACAGGATGTCTATATTCATTGAAAAATTTATAATAAACTTACTACAAGGCTCTAATCTAGCATATTTTTTTATTTTTCATCCTCATCAAAAACCTCTATTGGCTTAAGTATTTTTATAAATTTTTTAGGTGCATCTTGTTCAACAATACCAGACGATAATAAATTAAAAAATGGAATAGAACTACCGTCCATTATTGGAATTTCCTCTGCATTAATATCTATATGCAAATTATCTATCCCCAAAGCAGATAGAGCAGACATTAAATGCTCTACTGTAGATACTCTTACGTCACCACACTGTAAGACTGTTACCAACTGTGTATCAGCTACATAATTCGCATAAGCTGGGATATCAACGACAGGATCTATATCTATTCTATGAAATAGAATGCCACTATTAACATTAGCAGGCCTTAAAATCAAATCAATAGTTGGATCCCAATACCTCTTATACTAACAATTTTCTGTATGCTATATTGTTTTAGCATAAATAAACCTTATTTACAGAATATAATATATATAATCTAATCGACTCGCTTTCTTAAGAAACTAGGAATATCAAAATCATTATTACTTTTGACAGATTTATCGTTGTCAACATTAGATTCTTTGACTCTAGGATTTGTAATTACAGATGGAGAAGAAACTTTATTTTGATATTTATTAGATTCAAAAGATGCTCTTTTCTTATCAATAGAGATACTCTGCAATTTATTATTGTTTATGTTATCTGAAGACTTATTCAAACCTGTCGCTACAACAGTAACTCTAAGTTCATCACCCATAGAATCATCATAAGCATTACCAAAAATCACAGTTGCATCTTCTGAGGCATAGGCACGTATTATCTCCATAATTTCACGAGTTTCCTTCATTTTTAGTGATCTACTAGAAGTAATATTAACTAACAATCCTTTTGCTCCTTCTAAATTAACTCCCTCTAGTAATGGACAAGCAATCGCCTGTTTTGCTGCAATTTTTGCACGTTCCTCACCAGATGCTACTGCAGTACCCATCATGGCTTGTCCATGCTCTCCCATAATTGTACGAACATCTTCAAAGTCAACATTAACATTACCATCTACGTTAATTATTTCTGCAATACCGGCACAAGCATTATGTAAAACACTATCAGCAGCTTTAAAACAATCTTCTTGAGTAGCATCCTCATCCATAAATTCATAAAGATTCTCATTCAAAATCACAATTAAAGAATCCACATGTTTTGATAATTCTTCTATACCCTCTTCTGCTAAACGCAGACGCTTATTACCTTCAAATAAGAATGGTTTTGTTACGATTCCTACTGTCAATATACCTAAATTTTTTGCTATTTCTGCAACAATAGGACTAGCTCCAGTACCTGTACCTCCTCCCATTCCTGCAGTAATAAATACCATATGAGAACCATCTAATACAGAACGGATCTCTTCTCTTGCCGTTTCAGCGTGTGCCCTTCCTTGTTCTGGTTTAGCTCCTGCACCTAAACCAGTCTCTCCAAGACGAATTTGTACAGGAGCATTAGTAGCAACTAAAGCTTGAGAATCTGTATTTGCACATATAAAATCAACACCCTTAATTCCACTATTAATCATATGTGCTACAGCGTTACCTCCTGCACCTCCGACACCTATAACTTTTATAATTGTTCCTTTGGAACTATTATCTAGAATCTCAAACCTCATATGATCCTCTCAAACCTTTTCAGTATTATTACTAATAAAAATAGTATTCAATATGTAAAATAATAACCACTAGAACTAGACTCTACATTATCTAAAATATACCATAATGTTATTTAATTCTTGCATGAAGCCATCGATAATATGTTCAAACATAAATCTTCATAACTAATTCCATTAGCTTTTGCCGCAATTGGCATTAGAGAATTTAAAGTCATACCAGGACAAGTATTAATTTCTAACAACCAAGCTTGATTAAACCTATCTAAAATTAAATCTATTCTAGCCCAACCTTTACAATGAATCACTTCATAAGCTTTTTTTGATATCTTTATAATATTGTTCTTCAGTTCTATAGGTAAATTAGCTGGACATAAATACTTAGTTTCTTTGGAAAAATATTTACTTTCATAATCGTAACATCTATTATCCGGGGTAATTATTTCTATAATTGGTAAAACTTTAATTCCTGAAGAATCTTCAATAATAGAAACTGTCAATTCTCGACCAACAATTAATTTCTCAGCAAAAACTTCATTATTAAAAACTGATGCATTGATATATGCTTTCTCCATATCCTCATAAAATTTTACTACTGTTGTTCCTACGGTGGAACCCTCTCCAACAGGCTTAACAATTAAAGGCAATCCTAAAAAATCGCATGCATTGCTAAAATCTTTTTTCCCTGATAAAGACATAAAACCAGGAGTCAATAATTCTTCATATTGCCATAATTTTTTCGTAATTATTTTATTGATTGCTATACTAGATGATAATTGACCACTTCCAGTATATGGAATACCCAATAGATCTAGAATACCCTGAATAACACCATCTTCTCCAAATCTGCCATGTAACGCAATAAAAACAACAGCAAATTTTTCTTTTATCAAATCATCTAGACTATTAATTCCTGTATCAAATAAATAAACATCTAATCCTTTACTTTTCAACGCATTAAATATATTTTTTCCTGAAATCAAAGATACCTCTCTTTCAGAAGATTGACCTCCATACAATACTCCAACCTTGCCAAAAGATATAGTCATATAAAATCTCCTATTTGACAAGCTACCTTACTAATAGATCCAGCTCCCATAATAATTACAAGATCATTATTTCTAACATAATGAACAATAGCTTGTGGTAAATCTGTGCTTTTTTCTATAAAAATAGGATCCACTTTTCCAGCTAATTTCACAGCTTTAGCTAATGACCTACCATTTGCCGCTATCAAATGATCTTCTCCTGCACTATAAACCTCTGTTAATAATAAACAATCAACTGTACTTAAAACCTTAACAAAATCGTCAAAACAATCTCTAGTTCTAGTATATCTATGAGGTTGAAAAACTAGAATTATACGACTATTAGGCCTAGCACCTCTTGCAGCAGATATTGTAGCTGCAATTTCTACAGGATGATGTCCATAATCATCTATAACCTCGAAAAAACCACCTTTATTATTAGAAACTGGAAACTTACCAATATAAGTAAATCTTCGCCCAACCCCAGTAAAAGAATCCAAAGCATTACATATATCATGATCTGAAATTCCTAGTTCAGTTGCGACTGCTATAGCAGCCAAAGCATTCTGCACATTATGCAACCCAGGCAAATTTAATCTGACTTTTAAAGGAATAAGTAATTTATCAATATATCTTCTAACTGTAAAACACATAGACATATCATTTGCTTGAATATCATAAGCATATATTTGAGCATCTGAATATATTCCATATGTAATAATAGGACGAGAAATATATGCTGCTATATCAGAGACTATTTCATTATCAGAACATAGAATTGCTTTACCATAAAAAGGCAATCTATGGACAAACTCTATAAAAGATTGTTTAAGTCTATCTATATTATGAGAATATGTATCCATATGATCTGTATCAATATTTGTAATAACTGCCATTACTGGTAACAAATTCAAAAAAGATTCATCAGACTCATCTGCTTCCACTACTATATATTCACCCTCACCCAAACCGGCATTAGAACCTATAGAATTTAATTTGCCACCTATAACAAAAGTAGGATCAAAACCACCAGAAGCTAACATACTAGCAATTAAACTAGTTGTAGTAGTCTTCCCATGTGTACCAGCTATGGCTATTCCTTTCTTAAATCTCATAAGTTCGGCTAACATGACAGCTCTAGACACAATAGGTATATGTTGACTTTTAGCTGCTATTAATTCAGAATTTGTATTTAAAATCGCTGATGATATAACAACCACTTCAGATCCACTTATATTTTTAGGATCATGTCCTATATGCACAACAGCTCCCAAGGAACTTAAATGTTTTGTAATCAAGGATTCTTTTATATCTGAACCAGTAATGTAATATCCTAGATTAAGCAGAACTTCAGCTATTCCACTCATTCCAGAACCACCTATCCCTATAAAATGTATATGTCTAATATTTTTTTTCATATATGTTATTTTTCTTAAATATCTCACAAGATTCAGCAATAATATTATTAGTATCAGGTTTATATAGCGAATATGCTTTAACAGCTCTTTCTAAGAGATCATCTCTATTAAGGTTCTTTAACCAACAAGCCAACCATTCTGCTGTAAATTCATCTTGTTTAATCAACCATGCAGCTCCAGCTTTGTATAAAAACTCAGCATTTTTCCATTGATGATTCTTTATAGCTTTAGGAAAAGGAATTAATAAAGAAGCAACTCCAACAGCTGTTATTTCAGCAATAGTCATTGCTCCAGCCCTACAAATTACTAAATCAGCCTTAGATAGCTCCTCAGCTATATTAGCTATAAAACCTACACAATCTACCTTTAAACCAAGTTTTTCATATTTATGAGTTATTTTATTTAAATGTTTATTTCCACATTGGTGAAGAACAATTGGCCTTTCTTCTGGCTGCAATAAGTAGATTGCCTCCGGTAAACAATTATTAATATCTCCAGAGCCAAGACTACCTCCCAATACTAACAATTTCAATGTTTTATTGGAACGAAGAGAATACCTAAAGTAGGGTGAAGAGATGCTTAAAAATTCATTACGAACAGGATTACCAACAAACTTTATATTTTTATACTGACTAATAGGGTAACCACTCAAAACCTGTGAGGCAAATTTATAGAGAAGACTGTTTGCTCGACCCATAATAGCATTTTGTTCATGTAAAATAATAGGTATTCTTCCCAGCGAAGCTACTAAGCATACAGGAATAGTTATATAACTACCCATACCAATTACTAAATCAGGTTTTTCCGAATAAAATATTTTCCAGACATTAATCATCGAAATTAACAATTTAAATGGGAAACTTAGTAGTGTAGTAATTTTTCTATTTGGTAACCCATAAAAATTAATAGAACGAAAATTTAATCCATTTGATCTAACTATATCATGCTCCATTTTATGTTTATTACCTAGCCATAGAACATCCCAATTTCTTTTTTTTAAAATATCAGCTATAACCAACCCTGGCATAATATGACCAGCAGTGCCCCCAGCCACAATAATTACTAAACTTTTTTTCATATGTGACTCTCTCAAAATTTTTAGGTTTTTCGAAGCAAAAAACTAATTTGAAATGAAATATTAGCTATATAAATATATCTAATATTATGCTAACAATAATCAAATAAATAAATTGTCATTATGATTTGGAAAGATTCATTACTACATCAGAAAAAACATTACCTCTATGACTATAGTTATCAAACATATCAAAACTAGCACAAGCAGGAGATAATAAGACGATATCTCCTTTTGTAGCACAACTTGAAGCTTTCAAAACGGCCTCTTCCATAGTAAGTGAGAAGAAACAAGGGATGTTAGTTATTTTAATTGCCTCATAAATCTCTAAACTATCTATACCTATCAAAATAACCATTTTTGTATATTCTGCAATTGTTTCACAAATACGTGAAAAATCTTGATTTTTCCCTACGCCACCCATAATCAAAATGGTTTTTTTATCAAAACTCTTCAAAGCTGTTATAGTTGCACTTATATTAGTACCTTTGCTATCGTCAAAATAACTAATGCCATCTATTTCAGCTACAAATTGTATTCTATGTGGCTCTCCTAAGTAATCATATGTTGTTTGTAACATCGAACTAGTTAATGGCATGATAAAACTAATTAACTGCAGAGAAGCTAATACATTGGTATAATTATGTATTCCTCTAATTTTTAATAAATTGGATTTTAATAAATAATAATTAAATCCTTTCTTTAAATCTTCTTTGTAGCTAAGATCATTACCTATCTTACAAGAACTCTTGGAACCTTTCTCAATAAAAGCTACAAGCCATCTTATATTTTCTCTAATAATCAAACCAAAACAAGAGTCATTCATAGGAATATCTGACCCAAAACTATATGAATCTATCTTAGATTCTAATATTTTTTGTCTTAAGATTCGATCATTACGATTAATTATTGATATTTTTGACATTCTTAAGAGTTTTAGCTTTGTATCCCAATAAGAATCCACTGTTCCATGCCAATCAATATGATCAAAGTCCAAATTAAGAATAACTGAGACATCTGAACATAAAGACTTGATTGTATACAACTGAAAACTCGATATTTCTAAAACCCATACTTCAGGCAAAATATTTTGTTCTAATGCATCCATCAATGCCTTTAAAACTGGAGGTCCTATATTACCAGCTTTACAAACCAATACACCAGATTTTTTCAGTATTTCATAAGTTAAAGAGGTAACTGTAGTTTTACCATTGGTACCAGTAATAGCTATTATTTTAGGATTATAATCATATACTATTTTTAAATCACTTAAAGCCCTAGCAAATAATTCAATATCTCCAATAATTTCAATATTTTCATTACTAGCTGCTGCAAAAATTTTTTTAGCAAAAACTTTATTAGGACTAATTCCTGGACTAATAACTATATAAGCAACTCCGGTTAACCACTCTATACAAAAATTTTCTTCGCATCCTAAATGATATATAATATTTTTACTAGGGAATTTCTTCGTTAACTCTACAATACCTTTAGAATCCTTGGAAGAATCTATCACTATAATATCGAAACCTGAATATAAACACCACAAAGCAGAAAACAATCCAGAATCACCTAGACCTACTATCATCACCAGCGGATTATTTTGAATGTTCATCTTATGATCAAAGAAGATAATGCTATCAATACCAATATAATATTTACAATCCAAAATCTTACTACTACTTGAGTCTCTTTCCAACCTACAATTTCAAAATGATGATGTAGTGGGGTCATTTTGAAAAATCTTCTACCAACTCCATATCTTTTTTTTGAATATTTGAACCAAAAAACCTGAATCATAACAGACATAGCTTCAGCAACAAAAATACCACCCATTATGATAAGTGTTATTTCCTGTCTGACAATAATAGATATAACTCCCAATGCTGCACCTAAAGATAAAGAACCTACATCACCCATAAATACTGTAGCAGGATGTATATTAAACCATAAAAAGGCTAGTTCAGAACCTATTATGGCTGCACAAAAAACTAATAATTCATTAGACGCATTTACATAAGGAAATAATAGAGTATTAGAATATGTTTCATTCCCAATTACATAAGCAAAAATACCTAAAGAACCAGCAACTAAAATTACAGGGAAAGAAACAAGACCATCTAGACCATCAGTTAAATTAACCGCATTACTTGTTCCGACAATAACAAAAATAGTTAAAAAAATAAAAGTTATAAGACCAATTTTGCAACTAAGATATTTAGAAAATGGTAACAGTAAATCATAACTAAAAACAGACCTTTCATCTATGATCATATATGATATGCTAAGAGCAATTATTCCTGCACTAATTATCTGTAATAATATCTTTAATTTTGCAGAAATTCCCTCTGGGTTATTATAAATAACCTTAACAAAATCATCAAAAAAACCTATCATTCCGAATAAAACCATTGTTATAGATACAATCCAAATATACTTATTATTTAAATCAGTCCACAAAAAAGAACTAACAAAAATTGATATTAATATAATTAGCCCTCCCATTGTCGGAATTCCATCCTTCACTAAATGAGATTTAGGACCATATATACGAATTGACTGTTTAATTTTTAATTGTTGTAATTTCCTAATTAGATATGGAGATAATAAAACACCTATTAACATAGATGTAAAACAAGCAAATAAAGCTCTTAAAATAATATTTTCACACACTTGCGAATAAGCAAGGTATTTAAAAAACTCATAAAACATTTATTCCTCTATCATAGATTATCATTTTCAAAATGAGATATAACCTGTTCCATTTTCATAAAACGAGATCCTTTAACTAAAATACTAGCAGGACCTGGAATCTTACTTATTATTTCAATAATTTCTTCTATATCTTTACAAACCAAAGAGTTACTACCAAAAGATTTTGACAAAATACTACTAAATTTCCCTATAGCTATTAATGAATCAATACCATTTTCATATGCATATTTTCCTATTTCATAATGCATACTGCTTCCCTCTGAACCAACTTCGCCCATATCACCAAATACTAAAATTTGAGGTTTCTGTAATTTTTTTAAAACGTCTATTGCAGCTATAGCAGAATCAGGATTGGAATTATAAGTATCATCTATTAGTAAAACTCTATTCTTCAATCTGTGAAAACACATTCTTCCTTTTAAAGATTTAAAACAGGAAATATATTGAATAATCTTAAAAAATGGAATACCGAAAGCCAATGCAACAGTAATTGCAGCTAAAGCATTCTTTAAATTATGTATTCCTGGAATATTTAGCGTTAATGGAGATGATATTTCTCCATTAAAAACAACAATACAACTAGTTTTTTCTTTCGATAGAAAAACATCTTTTGCGTATACGTTACAATTTTCCTTAAGACCAAACCGTAAAACTTTTTTCTCAATAGCTAACTTATCCCAAATTCCTGTACAAACGTCATCTCCTGGATATATAACAAACCCATTATCTGTAATAAAATTTATGACACTACCATTTTCGTAAGCTACGGAGTTGACATCTTTCATAAACTCTTGATGTTCTCGTTGTGCATTAGTTATAACAGCTATATTAGGATTTACTATTTCAGACAATATGTTAATTTCACCAGGATGGTTCATTCCAAGCTCAAAAACACCAACTCTATGATTTTTTTTAAGACCCAATATAGTTAAAGGTACCCCTATATGATTATTAAGATTACCTTTTGTGTAAAGACAAAAATTATTGCCTACAAAACTAGATAGAATAAGCGCAATCATTTCTTTAGTAGTCGTTTTTCCATTGCTGCCAACTACTGCTATAGACGAAATATTGTACCTTCTTCTCCATGAAAAACTTATATCAACTAATGCATCATGAGTATTATTAACCAAAATTTGAGGTATTTTTTCTAAAGAATTATATAAATCATGAGAAACAATCGCAGCACAAGCACCTTTTCTATACGCAGAACCTAAATAATCATGACCATCAAAATTAGGACCTTTTAGAGCAAAAAACAAATTACCTTTCTCTAAAGATCTCGAATCTATTGAAATACCAGAAACATTAGGCAAAATCATAGCTAACTGAGCCCATTGAGCATCATCAAAAAATATTTTTCCATATATACCTTCTTGATATTTTTCATGCCCTTTACCTGCTATTAAAACAATATCTCGATAGTCTGAATTCCATATTGCATACAATATCGCTCTAGAACGTTCAATAATAACGACAACATTGTCAGAATAATTATTTCCTTCCAACATTTGGGCTATAATTACTTTAGGATCTTCAGTACGTGGATTATCACTAGTAATCACTACTTTATCTGAAACTGATAAAGCAATTTTAGTCATATCCTTTCTTTTTCCTGGATCTCTATCTCCTCCACATCCAAAGACACATATTAATTTTCCTTGTCTCAAAGTACTTTCTTCTTTTAAAGACATCAATGTTTTCTCTAGAGCATCAGGAGTATGAGCATAGTCTACAATCACAGTTACAATGTTATTACGTCCAAAATCTAATATAGGTTCAACAATCTCCATTCTTCCGTGAATATTTTTTAGTTTTTCAATAGCGTAGATAATATCTTTATTGGCCATACCAATTACTTTTAAAACACCAGCTACTAATAAAACATTCGATATATTATATTTCCCTATAACGCCAAATTCCACATTAGACAGATAATCAAAAATAGCTATCCTGAAACGATAACCTATATCAGTTTTACTTATATCATAAGCAGTTATATTAGGATTTAAATTATGATCCAAACCAAATGTTATTTGTAAACTACGGGGAATTTGTTTTAAAATTTGCCTACCAAAATGATCATCAATATTTATTAAAATATTACTTAAAGATTCAAAACTAAATAACTTACTCTTTGCTAATTGATAAGCATTTAAATTTTTATGATAATCCAAATGATCTCTAGTTAAATTACTAAAACAAGCAACTTTTAATTTTACTGAATCTAATCGTCCTTGATCTATACCTATAGAAGATGCCTCCATAACTATAAACTCCACCCCGTTCATATACATCTCACTGATTATCCAATGCATCGTTAGAATATCAGGGGTAGTTAATCCTCTATAAATAACTTTACCATCTGGCAAAATAGCACCAATAGTTCCAATAGCCCCACATTTTTTGCCATAATTATTCAAAGACTGTACTATCCAATTTACACAAGTAGTTTTGCCATTAGTTCCTGTAATAGCAATAATGTTAATTTTTGATGAAGGATGGTCATACCATTTATCTGCTAAACGACCTAATATAGCACCTAAATTTCTAACCTTTAAATACTTGATATTTTTATGTCTTCTAATTTCATTAGAAACCTCGAAATGTTCTTCTATTATAATAGAAGAACATTTCTTATTTATAGCTTCTAGTATATAAGATACAAAATCATTTTGATTTGATACACTATTCAGAATAAATACATCACCATGCAATATCTTCCTAGAGTCTGGAATTAGACGAGCGTAATTAGGCGCATTTTTTTTTAGCCATAAAAATACTTCCTCAACCTGATACGGGGAGGTATCTATTAAATTTATCATAAATATACAACCCTTAATTTTTTGTACATATTAAAACAAAAAATTAACTCTAAACCTATTCATTAAAAGATTTTTGAGCAACTCTTAAAACTGCAGAACGAGCTCTTGGATTTCTTAAAATCTCACTTTCATCAGGTAATACTCTTAATATTTGTCTTACTTTGGGAGTAGGCAAGTCCTTTTGTAGCAAAGGAAGTTCTGAATATATAGATTTTTTTGACTCATCAAATGTAATAATATTTTTAACGATTCTATCCTCCAAAGAATGAAAACTTATAGTTACCAATATTCCTCCTGGTTTCAATATTTCTATGGCTGATGCGATACCTTTCGATAAATCAAACAATTCGTTGTTAATATAAATCCGTAAGGCTTGGAAACTCTTAGTTGCTGGATGCTTACCATTCTTTTTTTTGGGGACGACACAGGATATACACTCGGCCAGATCAAGGGTTGTTGTAAACGCCTTCTTCTCTCTACGAGCAACAATTGCTTTTGCAATCTTAAAAGCAAACCGTTCTTCGCCATAATTAAATATCACCTCCCTAATTTCATCAATACTTGCTATAGATAACCATTCAGCTACTGAAATGCCTTTTGTAGGATCCATCCTCATATCTAGAGGACCATCTTTTAAAAAAGAAAATCCTCTATTACCATTATCAAGTTGTGGAGAAGAGACTCCAAGATCTAGAAGAACACCATCAACACAAAAAATATTTCTGCGGAAAAGTTCATCTTTAATATTAGAAAAACTATTATGAATAACTTTTATCCTATTATCTTTTTCTGACATTTTCCTAGCAAACTCAATAGCTTCTGGATCTTTATCAAAAACAAATATTTTAGAACTATTATCTAGAAAACTTAATAATTCCTTACTATGTCCACCTCTACCAAAAGTACCATCTATAAATATACCATTTGTGAGTTCATCCTCTCTTGAGGAAAACATATGCGTCTTTTGTTCCTTTTTTAATAAAGAATTTACTGCCTCTTTTAATAAAACTGGTCTATGTTCAAAATACATACCAAAAAGATATAAGAAAATAAAATTTAAAATATTTATTCAATATTAAGTCAACAAATAATCAATAATAAGAAATTGAGCAATCAAAAAAGAGTAAGTCTATAGGCCGGATTCTGTAGGTTTATTAAAATATAATAAACTGACGATCATTCATCTGCACAAATTTTTGCAAATTTGTTGTAGCCATCTACCCGCATACTAAAGCGGATTACTCTTCATGATATACTATCAAACGTATGCCTATTTGATGTTGCTCCGGATAAAGGTTGCCGCGTTTCACCTTGCAAAAATAATATTTTATCAAAAAATTAATTGCAAACTCGTCTCTGTGGCCCTATTTCTTAGCTTTATGCAAAACTAGACGGCTGTTAGCCGCTATCCCATCCTATGGAGTCCGGACCTTCCTCGAGATATGTAACACCCCGCGATCATCCAACTTACTCTTAAATATATTTTAATGTAATTTGAAATTATATGAAACAATTTTATTTTCTTGAAAACTTATTAATTTAAAACATATGAAATTATTTGACCTAATTATTATCTCTGGAGCTACTTTATCACATGCAAATTATAAGATATTAGATAATATTAGCTTAGTAATAAAAAATACTGATCGCATTGGGTTGATAGGAAAGAATGGATCTGGAAAGTCATCTTTTCTTGATATGATTAATGGGAAACATTTAATCGATAATGGATCTATAAGCAAAAAGAATAACATAAAAATATCATATGTTGAACAAGAGCCCATATTACAAGAAGATATTGATATATTTAGAACTATATATAATGATATATCATCTGATTATCAATATTATGATAATAGCAAAGTAGCAAGAACAAAAAAAATAATCAATGATCTCAATCTTAAAGAGAATATTTTAATAAAGAATATATCAAAAGGAATATACAAAAAAGTTGCCTTAGCAAAAGCAATAGTAGATGAACCTGATTTATTAATATTAGATGAACCAACCAATCATCTAGATATTGAAGGAATAGAATATTTTGAAGATAAATTATCTAAATGGAAAAAATCATTAATTTTGGTAACACATGACCGTTATTTCCTAGATAAAATTTGCAATAAAATTATTGAAATTGATAGAGGCAAATTACTTTATTTTCCTGGTAATTATTCCAAATGGCAATCTCACAAAGATCACATTATTGAATCAGAAGAAACAATAGAAAGAAAACTTGATGAAGTCTTATACCAAGAAGAATTATGGATTAGAAAGGGTGTCCAAGCAAGAAGAAAACGTAATGAAGGAAGAGTTAGACGTTTGGAACAACTCAGACAACAACGAGAAGAAAGAATAAAAAATATAGGGAAGATAAAAATAAAATTTAATGAAAGCAAAACATCTGGAAAAATAGTATATAAGGTTACATCAGTTAGTAAAAGCTATAATAATATAAAAATTATAAATAATTTTTCTACTGATATAATAAGAAAAGATAGAGTTGGCATAATTGGCCCTAACAGTGCTGGAAAAACGACATTATTAAACATAATTTTAAAAAAAGACCACCCAGATTCTGGTAATGTAGAAAGTGGAACCAACATAGATGTCGGCTATTTTGATCAACACAAAAATTCACTATATGAAGACAGAACTATTTTAGAAAACATAAGCATAAACGGAGAATGGATATTTTATGATAATCAAAACATACATGTTATTAAATATCTAGAAAATTTTCTATTTCATCCATCAAAGATTAATAACCTAGTGAAGACTTTATCAGGAGGAGAAAAAACAAGATTAGCACTAGCAATGTTATTATCAAAGCCAACAAATGTACTGATCCTAGATGAGCCCACTAATGATCTAGATATAGAAAGTATAGAAATACTAGAAGAAAAACTACAGAATTACCATGGAACTATCATAATAGTTAGTCATGATCGAGCCTTTCTAAATAATATAGTTACTCAAACAATAGCATTTAAAGGAAATGGTAAATGGCTTAATACATTTGGAACAATAGATGTAAATGAATACTTTTACCATAAAAAACAAGACAAAGTTAATAAAAATATATTGATAAATAAAAACTTAGAGAAAAAAACAGAAAGAAAATTAAGCAAGCTACAACCTTGGGAAGAAAAAGAATTAGAAGAAATTACAAAAACTATAAGTATATTAGAAAATAAACTACATGAACTAACTATAGAACTTAGTAATCCTGAAATATATCAAAAACCTAATTCGTTTTTAGAAGAAATAAATATTAGAGTAAAAACAATACAGCTAGAAATTGAAGAAAAATATACAAGATGGGAAGCTCTTGAAGAAAAAAATAATAAACAGAAATAATAACTAATTAAATACACCAGTTAATCATGCTGCCAGCGCCTAAAGGAATAAGTTGAATTTTACCCATCTCTAACATATCAGGAATAATATTTTCTTGTCTACGCAAAATAAAAGAATCTCTATTTCTAGGTAAACCATAAAAATCAGGCCCATTAAAACTAGCAAAAGCCTCAAGCTTATCTAGGCTATTATTCTCATCAAAAACATTTGCATATAAAGACATAGCATTATATGCATTATAACACCCTGCACATCCACATCTATTTTCTTTTAAAGAACGACTATGGGGAGCACTATCTGTCCCCAAAAAAAAACGTTTACTACCACTAAAAACAGCTTTAAGTATAGCATTCCTATGTTCTTCTGTTTTTAGTATAGGCAGACAATAAAAATGAGGATTTAATCCTCCAACAAAAAGGCTATTTCTGTTATATATCAAATGTTGAGGAGTTACTGTGGCACCAATTGGGCCTATATCCTCTATAACAAAATCAACCCCTTCTTTTGTAGATATATGCTCAAATACTAATTTGATTTCAGGAAAATCTCTTCTTAGAGGAATCATGACTTTATCAATAAAAAATCTCTCCCTATCAAAGATATCAATATTTTTATCTGGTAATTCTGCATGAATTAAAAGAGGCATACCAATATATTGTAATTTTTCAAGCACTCCTCTACAGTTTCTAAACAAATTAGAAACACCTGCACTAGAATTTGTTGTAGATGTAGCAGGATAAAACTTAAAAGCAAAAACAAAACCTGACGAATGAGCATATAAAACTTCTTCAGGTTTAGTATTATCTGTTAAATATATAGTCATTAATGGTGTAAAATTATTTTCTTTGGATATTTGCTTATTTTTTTTCAATCTAGCAAGTGCATCTAAAATTCTAAACCTATAATTCTCTGCCATTTTAGTCGTTGTAATAGGCTCTATTAAATTTGGCATTATTATAGCTCTTGAAAACTGCTTAACCGTATCAAAAATAACAGCATCCAACATTTCACCATCTCTGAGATGAACATGCCAATCATCAGGCTTAGTAATTATAACTCTATCAACTAATTTATCCATATATTAAAAATCAAGCAAAATATAAAATCTATGTATTTGTATTATAAGGAGAAATATCATCATATAAACAACTAAAACCTTTAACCAAACGATACATTACCCAAACAACAGTTAACAAAATACCTAGATAACCAATATAAATAAAAGTTAAAATGAGACATGTTGTTATTAAAAATAAAGATAACCAAAAAGTGTATAATAACCAATCAAAATGCTCTACATATACAGCATTATGAAGATCGCCCCTTTTGTTATATATAATGACTACAGATAAGATAGTTGAGGGCCAAAAAAAACCTGATGTTATAAAGCCTAAGGCAAAAAGAATATATACAGTCTTTACTATTGTTTTAGGATCTGAAAAAAATCCTGAAGATGAAGAATCATAAAAGTTCACTATATTATCTCCTTGAAAAATCAAATATTTACTAGTTCAAGTCTAGTACTAATAAATATTTAGCACAAGAAAAAAATAAATATAGCCATAAATATAGCCACATATAAAATATCATAGAGATTAATTATTAAGAATTAATTTTAGATACAAAAATACCCTACAGACTTTTATCTGTAGGGTTTTAAATAATAGCCTGACGATAACCTACTTTCACAGACTAAAAGTCTACTATCATCGGCGCAAAGGCGTTTAACTGTCCTGTTCGAGATGGGAAGGAGTGGAACAACCTTGCTATAGTCATCAGGCATAACCTGTACACTGTTTGTCTAAAAAAATAACAAACATAAAAACAATCTAGAAGAAGCAACAAAAATATAAATTAGGATGTAAGAACCTTAATTAATAACATAACATATAATTATCTTAATAACCTGTAGAGTTATAGGATCAAGCCTCACGGGCAATTAGTATCGGTTAGCTTAATACATTACTGTACTTACACACCCGACCTATCAACGTCCTAGTCTTGAACGACCCTTTAGGGGGATCTAGTCCCCGGGATACCTTATCTTCAGACGAGTTTCCCGCTTAGATGCCTTCAGCGGTTATCTCTTCCGTACTTAGCTACCCGGCTATGCCATTGGCATGACAACCGGTACACCAGAGGTACGTCCACTCCGGTCCTCTCGTACTAGGAGCAGGCTCTGTCAAGTATCCAACGCCCACGGCAGATAGGGACCAAACTGTCTCACGACGTTTTAAACCCAGCTCACGTACCTCTTTAAATGGCGAACAGCCATACCCTTGGGACCGACTACAGCCCCAGGATGAGATGAGCCGACATCGAGGTGCCAAACACCGCCGTCGATATGAACTCTTGGGCGGTATCAGCCTGTTATCCCCAGAGTACCTTTTATCCGTTGAGCGATGGCCCTTCCATTCAGAACCACCGGATCACTATGTCCTGCTTTCGCATCTGTTCGACGTGTCAGTCTCACAGTTAAGCACGCTTATGCCATTGCACTAACAGCACGATTTCCGACCGTACCTAGCGTACCTTAGAACTCCTCCGTTACTCTTTAGGAGGAGACCGCCCCAGTCAAACTGCCCACCATGCACTGTCCCAAATCCGGATAACGGATCAAGGTTAGAATCGCAAACAATCCAGGGTGGTATTTCAAGGTTGGCTCCACATAACCTAGCAGTCATGCTTCAAAGCCTCCCACCTATCCTACACAAGATTATTCACAACCCAATGCAAAGCTACAGTAAAGGTTCATGGGGTCTTTCCGTCTAGCCGCGGGTAGATTGCATCATCACAAACACTTCAACTTCGCTGAGTCTCAGGAGGAGACAGTGTGGCCATCGTTACGCCATTCGTGCAGGTCGGAACTTACCCGACAAGGAATTTCGCTACCTTAGGACCGTTATAGTTACGGCCGCCGTTTACCGGGGCTTCGATCAAGAGCTTGCACCCCATCACTTAACCTTCCGGCACCGGGCAGGCGTCACACCCTATACGTCGACTTTCGTCTTTGCAGAGTGCTATGTTTTTAATAAACAGTCGCAGCCACCGATTATCTGCGGCCTCTTCATGCTTTGAGCGCAAGCTCATCACAATAATGAGGCATACCTTCTCCCGAAGTTACGGTATCAATTTGCCGAGTTCCTTCTCCTGAGTTCTCTCAAGCGCCTTAGAATATTCATCCCGTCCACCTGTGTCGGTTTGCGGTACGGTCTTGTACAGCTGAAGCTTAGAGGCTTTTCTTGGAACCACTTCCAATCACTTCGCGAAATTTATCCGCTCGTGCCACACCCTTGAATTACGTGACCGGATTTGCCTAATCACCATCTATAATGCAGCAACAGGGATATCCAACACCCTGATGATTTTCCACGATCCGTCCCCCCATCGCACTGTACAATGGTACTGGAATATTAACCAGTTTCCCATCAGCTACGCATCTCTGCCTCGCCTTAGGGGCCGACTCACCCTGCGCCGATGAACGTTGCGCAGGAAACCTTGGACTTACGGCGAGGAGGCTTTTCACCTCCTTTATCGCTACTCATGTCAGCATTCGCACTTCTGATACCTCCAGCAGCCTTTACAAGCTACCTTCACAGGCTTACAGAACGCTCTCCTACCGCGTGTAATAAAACACGCCCGCAGCTTCGGTTTATTGCTTAGCCCCGTTACATCTTCCGCGCAGGACGACTCGATCAGTGAGCTATTACGCTTTCTTTAAAGGGTGGCTGCTTCTAAGCCAACCTCCTGACTGTCTATGCCTTCCCACTTCGTTTCCCACTTAGCAATAATTTGGGACCTTAGCTGGCGGTCTGGGTTGTTTCCCTTTTGAGTCCGGACGTTAGCACCCGGTGCTCTGTCTCCCACGCTGTACTTGTACGTATTCGGAGTTTGCCATAGTTTGGTAAGTCGCCATGACCCCCTAGCTATAACAGTGCTCTACCCCATACAGTAATACGTGAGGCACTACCTAAATAGTTTTCGGAGAGAACCAGCTATTTCCAGATTTGTTTAGCCTTTCACCCCTATCCACAGCTCATCCCCTAATTTTTCAACATTAGTGGGTTCGGTCCTTCAGCACGTGTTACCGTGCCTTCAACCTGGCCATGGATAGATCATCTGGTTTCGGGTCTACACCCAGCGACTAAATCGCCCTATTCGGACTCGCTTTCGCTACGCCTCCCCTATTTGGTTAAGCTTGCCACTGAATGTAAGTCGCTGACCCATTATACAAAAGGTACGCAGTCACGGAATAAATCCGCTCCTACTGTTTGTATGCATACGGTTTCAGGATCTATTTCACTCCCCTCCCGGGGTTCTTTTCGCCTTTCCCTCACGGTACTGGTTCACTATCGGTCGATCACGAGTATTTAGCCTTGGAGGATGGTCCCCCCATATTCAAACAGGATTTCGCGTGTCCCGCCCTACTTTTCTTACGCTTAGTTCCACATCAAAGATTTCGTCTACAGGGCTATCACCTACTATGGCAAAGATTTCCATCTTTTTCGACTATCAATAACGCTATAACGTAAAGGCTGATCCGATTTCGCTCGCCACTACTTTCGGAATCTCGGTTGATTTCTTTTCCTCGAGTTACTTAGATGTTTCAGTTCACCCGGTTCGCTTCTACTGACCTATATATTCAGTCAGTGATACCCTCTTAAGAGGGTGGGTTTCCCCATTCGGAGATCTGCGGATCAAAGTTTGTTTTCTAACTCCCCGCAGCTTTTCGCAAGATACTACGTCCTTCATCGCCTGTGATCGCCAAGGCATCCACCATATGCACTTATTCACTTGATCCTATAACACTAAAGGCTATATGAATTAAAGTTAACTACATGTTTGTGCTGTTCATAAATATTCTAAAGATTTTACTCTCAAAGAACATAATTATAATTAATGCAATCACAACCCTAATTATATATATTATACAAAATATATAATATATACATATTTATGTTGCGTCTCTTCTAGATTTTTAAAGAACAATCAGCTAATAAAACTTAATTTTTAAACTTGAAACAAGCCTAAAGATTAAATTCTAACTTGGTGGAGGTGAACGGGATCGAACCGATGACCTCCTGCTTGCAAAGCAGGCGCTCTCCCAATTGAGCTACACCCCCATAGTACTACAGAAAGGTATCGCTCAAACAGATGGTGGGTCTGGTTGGACTTGAACCAACGACCCCCGCCTTATCAAGACGGTGCTCTAACCAGCTGAGCTACAGACCCATGCATTTATAGGGTTAGCATAACTTTGGGCAAACCCCAATGAAGAATCTGTCACAACCCTGCTTACTACCAATCTCAGCTAAATAACAATCGATAATTGTGGGAACTTAATATGTAGTTTATATGCTCTTAAAGGAGGTGATCCAGCCGCACCTTCCGATACGGCTACCTTGTTACGACTTCACCCCAGTCATGAATCCTACCGTGGTAATCGCCCTCCTTGCGGTTAGGCTAACTACTTCTGGTAAAACCCACTCCCATGGTGTGACGGGCGGTGTGTACAAGACCCGAGAACGTATTCACCGCGACATGCTGATCCGCGATTACTAGCGATTCCGACTTCACGTAGTCGAGTTGCAGACTACGATCCGGACTACGATCGGGTTTGTGGGATTAGCTCCCCCTCGCGGGTTGGCAGCCCTCTGTCCCGACCATTGTATGACGTGTGAAGCCCTACCCATAAGGGCCATGAGGACTTGACGTCATCCCCACCTTCCTCCGGTTTGTCACCGGCAGTCTCATTAGAGTGCCCTTTCGTAGCAACTAATGACAAGGGTTGCGCTCGTTGCGGGACTTAACCCAACATCTCACGACACGAGCTGACGACAGCCATGCAGCACCTGTGTTCTAGTTCTTTTGCAAGCACTCCCAAATCTCTTCGGGATTCTAGACATGTCAAGGGTAGGTAAGGTTTTTCGCGTTGCATCGAATTAATCCACATCATCCACCGCTTGTGCGGGTCCCCGTCAATTCCTTTGAGTTTTAATCTTGCGACCGTACTCCCCAGGCGGTCAACTTCACGCGTTAGCTGCGCTACTAAGATCCGAAGATCCCAACAGCTAGTTGACATCGTTTAGGGCGTGGACTACCAGGGTATCTAATCCTGTTTGCTCCCCACGCTTTCGTGCCTGAGCGTCAGTGTTACCCCAGGAGGCTGCCTTCGCCATAGGTGTTCCTCCGCATATCTACGCATTTCACTGCTACATGCGGAATTCTACCTCCCTCTGGTACACTCTAGTTCGGTAGTCAAAAATGCAGTTCCAAGGTTAAGCCCTGGGATTTCACATCTTTCTTTCCGAACCGCCTGCGCACTCTTTACGCCCAGTAATTCCGATTAACGCTCGCACCCTACGTATTACCGCGGCTGCTGGCACGTAGTTAGCCGGTGCTTATTCTGCAGGTACCGTCATTCACATCAGATATTAGCCGATGCTATTTCTTCCCTGCCAAAAGTGCTTTACAACCCTAAGGCCTTCATCGCACACGCGGAATGGCTGGATCAGGGTTTCCCCCATTGTCCAAAATTCCCCACTGCTGCCTCCCGTAGGAGTCTGGGCCGTGTCTCAGTCCCAGTGTGGCTGGTCGTCCTCTCAGACCAGCTACGGATCGTTGCCTTGGTGAGCCATTACCTCACCAACTAGCTAATCCGATATCGGCCGATCCAGTAGCGCGAGGTCCGAAGATCCCCCGCTTTCCCCCTGAGGGAATATGCGGTATTAGCCACGCTTTCGCGTAGTTATCCCCCTCTACTGGGCACGTTCCGATATATTACTCACCCGTCCGCCACTCGCCACCAAACCGAAGTTCGTGCTGCCGTTCGACTTGCATGTGTAAAGCATTCCGCTAGCGTTCAATCTGAGCCAGGATCAAACTCTTCAGTTTAATCTCTGTATTGCGCAAATTCAAAATAATTTGAAATTACGATTCACTCAAAAAAATAAACAGGTCTCTCAGATCTCTCTGAGAAAAAAGTTATAATTTAATGAGTACTTACTTGTTTGTTTTTAGCACGACATATATTATATGTCTAAAAACTACTATCAAGTACCCACAATTATCGATTGTTCAATTGTTAAAGATCACTTAAATTCACAAACTCAATTATTTGCGAAACAGATGACTATTGTCTAATATAAAGAAGACAATGTCAACATTTTTATCAAAAAATAAAATATCTCAATAGCAACATTAAGACTAATTTATATTCTTAAAGTATGCTAACTATCCTTGATATTATAATAACATTAATTATAGATATGCAATAATGAAAATAGAACAACCTATATATATAAATCCAATAGCAATATCCATAGGAAATTTCCATATATATTGGTATGGTATTATGTACTTAATTGGATTAATACTTATATACAATATAAGTTTAAGAAATATTTCTAAACCAGAATACACTAAAATAACAAAAAAATCTTTAGAAGAAATTCTATATTGGGGAATGATATCAGCAATAATAGGAGGGAGGCTAGGTTATGTAATCTTATATAAAGCAGATTATTTTTGGAATCATATATTAGAAGTATTTTATATAAGAAATGGAGGCATGTCTTTCCATGGGGGATTAATAGGTGTAATAGTATTTATGTATTACTATGCTAAAAGCAAAAAAATATCATTTTGGGAAGTATCTGACTTAATAGCTCAAGCTGTGCCTGTAGCCCTAGCAATAGGAAGAATAGGAAATTTTATAAATGGTGAACTCTATGGTATCCCAACCAATCTTCCATGGGGAGTTATATTCCTAAATGCACATGATAATATATACCGTCACCCTTCTCAGCTATACGAGTGCATGTTAGAAGGCCCCATATTATTTATAATAATAAAACTATTTTTATATAAGAAAAAAAGAATATTGGGACAAACTAGTGCAATATTCTTAATATTTTATGGTGTATTAAGATGTATAGGAGAAATTTGGAGAGAACCTGACTATATTATTAATATATGCAATTATAACTGTAGCATGGGGCAAATGCTTTCAATATTTATGATAATCATAGGATTGATGCTTTATTATGCTCTAAACAAAAAACAATAGAATTATTTTGTTTTTTTTAAAAAAGATTCTATTTTTAAAATAATAGAATCTATTTTCTTGCTTATCTCTCCCATTGAAAATCCTGATTCAAAAGAATTTTCTGATCCTAAAACTTTCGTACTCATTAGCTCACTAGCAATTTGTAAAGCGGCCATAACCGCCACTCTTTCATTAGTATAGTTTTTTGTAGAATCCTGAATTTGAGATGCTAATCTATTAAAATAATTTACTGCTTCAATAAGATTATCTTTTTCATCTTTTGAACATCTAAAAGAGTATTCTCTACCTAACACAACTGCATCAAGCTGCTCCATTTATATCTCCATTTTTTAATTCAAATGAAGGCAAGATAGCTTTCAATCTTTTCAATCTATCTACACCATTTAAAATACTTTCTCTAAGATAAGCATTTTTATTTTCTAAGGATAGAATTTGCTCTTCTAATTTAGCCTTGTAAGCTAAATTAGATTTTTCTTTCTCATTCCAAGAAATTTCCTTTTCATTCCAGACAATTTCTTTCTTTGCCAATTGATCTCTCAAATCTTTCTCAATTTTTTTTATATCTATTTGAAGTACAAAAACAAGGTCTTCTAGTTTTTTAGATTTAGCTCTCAAGGAGGAAAGTTCTGACTCTTGATCAATAAGAGACTTTTTAAGATAAGTTATTTCATCCTCTGCATATTTATTGCTTGATTGCAATGCAAGATTTTCAGAAGATAATTTAATAGAGTACTCCGTTAATTTATCTACCAACAAAGAAAGTTTTTCTATATTTTCTAACATGTTTAGTTGATATATTTATCTTTAAAATTAATAAAAAAACGTAAAACTTTTCGCCCATATAAAACAAACAAGTAATTACGTCCTATTGGGAAATAATATCACAGATAATTCTTTTAAAGCTTGACTATATACTTTTCTCTTAAATTCTATAGCAACATCCAATGTAGTCCAATAATCACGCCATTTCCACTCATCAAACTCTGGATGTCTTGTAGAGCATAAGCACACATCACTATCTTGTCCGATTAATCTCAATAAAAACCATATTTGTTTTTGCCCTTTATAAAACCCTCTACATTCTTTACGAATAAAATTTACGGGAACGTTGTAATGTAACCACTCTTTAGTCCTACCTATTATTTTAACATGTTCTGGTCTTAATCCTACTTCTTCATTAAGCTCTCTATACATAGCCTCTTCCAGAGATTCTCCTTGTTTCACACCTCCTTGCGGCAACTGCCATGAGTTTTCCTTTATTCTTTTACCCCAAAAAATTTCATTTTTATAATTGGCAATAATGATTCCAACATTAGAACGATATCCCTCGCTATCTAACATGATGATAGTCTACCTAATCAAATTCAGTACAATTTAGTACAATGGACAATATAAATTATTATTATAAACATTTAAATAACTACAGAAAATATGTACGCTACTAAATATCACATACACACAGCAAAAGAAACACCTTCTGAAGCAGAAATTATAAGTCATCAACTGATGATTAAATCTGGGATGATACGAAAATTAGCAGGAGGAATCTATAATATAATGCCCATAGGCTTAAGAGTTCTAAGAAAAATAGAAAAAATTGTCAGAGAGGAGATGGTAAATTCTGGTGCTATAGAAATACTTATGCCTATAGTACAACCTGCTGAACTATGGCAAGAATCTCGAAGAATAGAGGAATATGGCCCTGAATTGCTAAGATTTAAAGACAGGCATAACCGACACTTCGTATTACAACCAACATCAGAAGAAGTTATATCGGATATAGCTAGAAATGAAATATACAGCTATAAACAATTGCCTTTAACTTTTTATCATATTCAAACTAAATTTCGTGATGAAGTAAGACCAAGATTTGGCATGTTACGAAGCAGAGAATTCATAATGAAAGACGCTTATTCTTTTGATATTAGTCAAGAAGATGCTTTAAAAAGCTATCATGTTATGTTCGAAACTTATTCAAAAATTTTTAGAAAAATGTCGCTCAATTTCTGTGCTGTTTCTGCTGATACTGGATCTATAGGCGGAACATACAGTCACGAATTCCATGTGCTAGCAGAAACAGGAGAAGACATAATAGCCTATGATAAAGAATCAAATTATGCAGCCAATCTAGAATTAGCGATAGCTCCCTGCTTATTAAATAAAAGACTATCAGCAGAAGAAACAATAACGCTTGTATCAACTCCAGAAATAACGACCTGTGAAGAACTATCAAAATTCTTGCAAATACCGATTACCAAAACAATCAAATCTATTGTTTTGGCAAGTGAAAATAATAATATAATAAACATCTTCTTACTCTTAATTAGAGGAGATCATTCATTAAATGAAGTGAAAACAAAAAAAATACTAGGAATAGATAATTATCGTTTTGCAACACCAAATGAAATAGAAGAATATTTTAATTGTCCTCCAGGATATATTGGACCTATCAATACAGCAAAGCCAATCTTTATTGTGGCAGATACGACAGTTGCGAATATGAATGATTTTGTTTGTGGAGCTAATAAAAAAAATGCTCACTATACTGGAGTCAATTGGTCAATAAACCTTAAAGAACCAGATATAGTTGCAGATATAAGAAATGTCGTTGAAGGAGACCCATTGCCTAATGGCAATGGGTCTTTTTCTCTACAAAAAGGAATAGAAGTTGGTCATATATTTTTCCTGGGAACAAAATACTCTCAAGATTTAAGAGCATCTTTTTTAAACAAATCTGGAGAAAAAGAGTATTTGCAAATGGGATGTTATGGTATAGGAATAACTAGGATAATGGCTGCTGCTATCGAACAGAATAATGATTGTCTAGGAATAATATGGCCAAAACCTATAGCTCCATTTGAGGTAGTTATCTGCCCAATAGGATGGAAACATGAAAATGTAAAGAACATATCAATACAAATATATAATATTCTAAAAAAAAATAATATTGATGTAATTCTCGATGACAGAAATATCAGACCAGGAATAATGTTTGCAGAATGGGATTTAATAGGAATACCTTGTAGAATTAACATAGGACCTAAAGATTTAGAACATAATTTAATTGAAATTAAGACTAGAAAATTACCAAATGATTCAATAAAAATCCCCATAGAATTCGCATTGCAAGAAGTCATAAAAATTTTGAATACTTTGTAAAAAGTAATACTTTAATAACATTTCCTAAAACAATATAAAAACAAGGCATAAGCATGTCTCTAATTTTAGCCTATTACAATCTAAGTTTAATATCAAAAATTATAATTATCTATCAATTTTTAATTGTAGCTTTATTCCTTAGAACCGCAATAAAAACTATAATAAGGTTAAATACTAATTCAAATAATAACAAAAAATTCACAAAAGAATTCTGGTCTGGAATAAACTTAATAGACCTACAGAAGAAGAATTACAATATAAAAGACAAAGCCTCTATAGCCAAAATTTTTGAATTGGGAATGACTGAATTTTCAAGAGCTCAATTTTTAGAAAGAAATAATTCTGCTAAGAATGCTATGGAAGCAACTTTAATAAAAGAAATAATAAATATCCAAGATAATATTGATGTAATGTATACTCTGATCAATAGTGTTTTCTATATAGGTATATTAGGATTCATCATGCATAATGTTGAAATAATTAACTATTTTTTCAAACAACAAAATCTTGATTCTGCTTTCTTTACACCTCGAGCAATAGAGTCAATATTATTGCTCATGATAACTATATTAGTCTCATCATTGTCAGAAACAATTTATATATACATCATAAAAATGATAAAAAAATATTCGATGGAATCAAAAATTTTTATAAAAGAGTTTCTAACTATAATACAAAGACAAAATATAGTTAAAAATAAATAAGAACATCCTATACAGACAGCATTAGTAAAACAAGGTATGTTTTTATGTTAATTAATTTTAGATATTTAAACTCTAGCCTATTGTATAGAGTGTTGTAGGAATTCATATCTATATATGGTTAAATACTTATTGTTGCCCTAGAAGATGAAAATTATTAAACATAAAAAAACATTTAATTTCATAAGTTTGCTATATTTATTATTAGTATATATACAGATTGATATGTACACATCAAAAAATAATGAGGAAACAAAATATAAAAATCAAACTAATACAACTCTATATTTACAAAAAACCAGCTTAAATAAAAAAACTAAAAATGATATAAAAACATGTATTCTCTCAGGAATAGTCTACCCTAGATTTTCGTATCAACAATTAGAGAATAACAAATCAATAGAGTTCCTATTTAAAAAAAATAAAAAAACTGAACCAAATAAATTAATTTTGATAAAATCGTCTAAAAATCCAACCTTAGATAAAGCTGTAGAAATAGGCATTTTAAGATGTGAAGAGTTTCTACAAAAAGAAGTTTCCGATGAAGACTATCAACTACATATAATATATAAAACATTCGAAGAATAGGAAAAAAATGAATATTCGCAAAGAAAAATTGATATTAGTAATGTTATTTTTTCTATATATCGTTTCATACCTTACTCAAGCAACTGCACAACTACACATAGATAAAAATCAATCAGCAACAAAAGAGTTTAATATTAAAATACATGAATATGATAACAATACATACGAAGGACAAAAAGTTATAGAAACAATACAAAATAATTTATTAAGCACAAATAAATTTAAGATAATAAAAATTTCAAACAAAGATGAAAAAAAGAATATTTATAATAGATTCCTGAAAAAAAATAACTTCGACTACATGGTATCTATACAAGTAAATCATCTACAAGATGACCTTTATGAAATAAATTTCACTCTTGAGAATTCTGAAAACCTCCTAGACAAAGTATCATTCTCTGGGTCAATAAAAGATATTATAAGAATATCTCATACAATATCCGATAGAATATATGAAGCAAGCACAGGAAATAAAGGAATCTTTAATTCACGCTTAGCTTATATAGTTAAAAAGAATAATATTTTCGAATTGCAAATTGCAGATCATGATGGCAAAAATCACCAAACAGCACTCAGATCATTGAAACCAATAACATCAATAAAATGGTCTCCAGATGGAAGCAAAATTCTTTATGTAAGTTTTGAAACTGGTAGAGCCATAACATACATGCATGATTTATTCACATCTAATCGGGTTATTATAGCGAATCAAAAAGGAAGCAATAGCGCTCCATCTTGGTCTCCAGACGGAGAGAAAATAGCTCTAACTATGACAGAGACCGGCTTATCTCAGATTTACATATTAGATGTTCCAACAAACTCTTTTAGAAGATTAATTAAATCATCAGCATGTGATACAGAAGCTTGCTTTTCTGCTGATGGTAAAAATATCTTTTTTGCCAGTGATAGAAGCGGTAGTTATCAAATATATTCAACTGATTTGTATGGTCAAAATATCACAAGACTTACTTTTGATGGAGATTACAATGGATCTCCTATAGCGACTCCTAATAAAAACATTATCATTTATGTAAAAAAAGTTGATAATGCTTTTAATATATGCGTTCTGGATTTATCATCAAAAAAAGAAAAGTTAATTACATCAGGCAAATATGATCAATCTCCATCTATATCACCAAATGGAGAATATCTAACATACTCCTATATCAATAACAAAGGCATGAATTCTATAACTCAAATATCACTATCTAATTCACAAATAAAAACAATTCAAGAGAATTCAAATTATGAAATATTTGATCCTTCTTGGGGACCTATAATTAAATGAAAAACAGATCAATTAATAGTATCAATTCGCACATAAATAAAAGCATTACTATTATTATCTTGCTTTTATTAAGTATTACAGTAACATCCTGTTCATTCCATGAGTTTTATCATAATACTAAGATAAACAAAGCAAATAAAACCATGAAAGAAACTCATATTTTCTTTGATAAAAATAGTTATATTATTTCTGATGACTACATAACAGAAATAGAAAATTTTGTATTTTCAATAGCAGATAAGCCTTCTTTAAAAATCAAGATTATTGGAAATACAGATCAGAATGGAGGAGTCGAATATAATCTCGCTCTAGGACAACGCAGAGCTTATGCTGTCTACAAAATACTTAAAGTTTTAGGAATCAGCGATAATCAAATTGAGGTTATAAGTCTCGGTAAAATAAATTCTATACTAGACCATTCTAATTATAGTGAAGAAAATTTGGCAAAAAATCGACGAGTTGACATTATGTGTTATAAATAAATGTTTACTAGAAATGCTAAATTTATATATAAATACATTACATATGAAAAAACTGCTATCATCCATACTAATTTTTATTCTAATACCACAACCTGGATATGCCGCATCAAAAAATAATGATCTACAACTACAGATAGAGAACATAAAAAAATCCAATTTGGAATTGCTGAATCGTCTTGATATGCTAGAACATGAACTAGCAAACATTCTAAATCAAGTTGAAATTATTAAGAATAATTCTATAGAAAACAATAACTCTAAAAGTTCTGAAATAGTTCTTTCAGAAAGAAAACCAAAAGATATCTTAGAAGAAGAATTCAAAACCGCTCTAGATCTATTGAAAAAAGAACAATACTCAGAAGCTGAGGAAAAATTTAATAAAATCTTGGAAATAAATTATGATACCAAACTAATAAATGAAATTAAATTTTACTCTGGAGTTTGCAAATATAAACTTGGCAAATTTAAAGAATCAACAATACAACTACAAAGCTACATTAGAAATAACTCAACAAATAAAATTCCAGAAGCTCTAATGATAATTGCAGACAACAAAATAGCTATGAACGATATCTCAGATGCTACAGAGATTTTAAGAACAATTATCAAACAATATAAAAATTCAGAAGTTTCTTTAAAAGCTGAAAAGAAACTAAAAATGATAAATTAACACTATAAACAAATATCCATAAAAAAATTAATGCTATTATGATTGCAACAGAAATTAATAATTATACGTTATATTACAATAAAATTGGCAAAGGCAAGCCTATTGTCATGGTACATGGTTCATTATGTGATAGCAGATACTGGAAAAAACAGATAGATATTTTTAGTAACTTCTTTGAAGTTTATCTAATAAACTTGAGACATTATTGGCCAAACGATTGCAATAGTAACGATGAAAGCTTCTCTATACAGCAACATTCTGATGACTTAATATCTTTCATAAAAAAAATTATTGCTCGTCCTGTTTATTTACTAGGACACTCAAGAGGAGGCGCTATATCAATAGAAACTGTAATTAAAGAGCCAAATATAGTAGACAAACTCATACTAGCAGATCCTGGAGGATTTAAAATAGAAGGTATGGATAATATATTTGAAGATAGAAATAATTTTCGACTTAGATCTAGCAAGTTAGTTACTGAAAATAGACAAGAAGAAGGTTTGCAACTATTTATTGACACTGTCAGTGGGAAAAATACCTGGGCAAAAATGGTGAGTTGGTTTAAACAAATGGTATTTGATAATGCAAATACTCTTATTGCACAATCTAAAGAACCGCCTTTGATTCTAAATATAGAAAACCTTTCTAATATTTCAATGCCAACTCTATTAATTGGAGGCTCACTAAGCCCAAGTCCTTACCCAGAAATACTGAATAAATTACAACAAATTATACCTAATAATACAAGAATAAATATTGCTGGATCTTCACATGGTATGAATATTGGAAGCCCAAAAATATTTAATAGTCATGTTTGCAATTTTTTGATAAAAAATTCGCACTAGATTTTTATATAATTCTAAGTATAGAATTAAATTCAAATATGTTAATGTAGTAAACAATATTTATTAAATAAATAATATAACTTGGAAAACATAAGTCTAAATATAGTGAATTTGTTATACATGTTTGCTATTATGTTACGACGTAAAAAATAACTTAATTAAAAATTTGTTTTATAAACAAATTAGTTAATTTATACAACTTAATATTTATTTCTGCTTTATCAAACATTATTGATCAATAAAATATGATTTCTGCATATTAAAATGTTAAGTTTTGTTATAATCATAAGTTAATTTTTTTAATACATAATTTAAAAACAAAATACAACAAAAGAAATGACAATAGAATTAAGAAATAAAAAATTCTATGCTTATAAAAGCTGTACAACAGCCATATGTGTTCAATACTGGTTCCAAAGACTGAAAAGTATTAGCACTGAATCAAAACAAGTCACTATAAATAGGAAACATTTTGTTAAAATATTGAACTTGTTTATTATTTTTGTTTGTAATGGCTCAGAGTACTTATCTCAATAATATTGAATAAGTTAATCTGTTTTTTTTAAATAAGCCATAAAATAATAAAGGCCCACATGATTTCGCTTTCATTAATACAATCACTACTTGCCTGCTGTCTTGTTTTGCTTAGTGGGCGCTATTTGACACAAAGAATTACAATTTTAGCTAAATATAGTGTTCCTGACTCTATAGTTGGAGGACTTATTTTTGCTACTATGACGCAAATATTATCTGCATGGTTTGGTATTCAAATATATCTTGATACTGCCATTAAACCAACTTTCTTATTATTGTTCTTTGGATGCGTTGGTTTAACAGCAAACTTAAAACTATTAGCAAAAGGAGGGTCTAGACTAATAAGATTAATATTAGTTTTAGCACCATTTCTTCTTTTGCAAAATATGGTAGGATTAGGATTAGCAAATTTGTTAGATATGCACCCATTAATGGGTCTAGTTGGCGGAACAATAACTTTAGTTGGTGGCCATGGTACTGGTGCTGCTTATGCAGCACGCTTTGCTGATTTCAACAATATTCAAAACATAACAGCATTAGCAATGACTTCTGCTACCATTGGACTTGTATTTGGTGGAGTTTTGGGAGGACCTATTTCGGAATGGCTAATAAAACGTAATAAAATAGTTACTCCAAAGCAACAAGGAATCAAAGCAAAAACTGATGGTGAGGTAAGTGAGAAGGAAAATAATACACAACAATTAACCCCAGCAGAATTTATAACATCGTTAACAGTTGCTTTAATTACTTTAGTTGGTGGAACATACTTATCTAAACTAGTAGGAAGTTCTAATGTTAGCCTACCTAATTTTCTATGGTGTTTAGCAATAGGTATTATAGTAAGAAATCTTGGTCCTATTTCTGGGCTCAAGCTTAATGATAAAGCAACAGAAATACTAGGTACCGTCATGTTATCTCTGTTCTTAGGACTAACTATGATGACTTTAGATTTAGCTAGCGCAGCTAGATTAGCAGGTCCTTTAGCATTTATTCTCGTAATACAATCTATAGTTTGTGCCTTGTATTGTTGTTTAGTAGTATTTAAAGCTCTAAAAAAAGATTATGAGGCTGCAGTTATGGCAGGAGCATTTTGTGGTATAGGACTAGGAACTACAGCCACTGCTATAGCTAATATGCAGGCAATAGCAGGAAGACATGGAAATGCCCCACAATCATTTATTGTAATTCCTTTAACTGGAGCTTTTCTAGTTGATATTATGAATGTGATTGTCCTTACAGCTCTAATATCATTACCTTGTATTGGAGGAGTATAATGAATTTTTTTAAAAAAATATTGTTATTGTCATTATGCTTTATTCTAGCTGCCTGCGAGAGAAAACCTAGTTCTAGTGAATTATATAGCACTTTAAACAAAAGACTCCAAGAAACCTTTGGAGCTAATTCTTTTAAGATAGTAACACTAAATAGAATGGGTAGTGCTATAGATAGTACAGCACCATCCAATGAAAACAGAAGAGTAGTTTATTATGATGTAATATTAGAGGCCAATAAAAATATAGACCTAGGGGCTTGGGATCAACCAGGAGCTGCTGCTTTAGTAACCTTAATGGGAGCTGGCCCTAGAAGCATTATAGGAGTAGATTCAAGTGGTAACAAAGCTGGTGATAGAATCATAGCACATGCAACTGCTATATACCGTAAAAACGGTAGCAATTGGGAGAGAGTCTCTTCTGATAACTATACAACAGAAGAATCTATAGAATCAGGATTGCAAAAACCTGCAACAGAAAGACTTTTAAGCACTTTAAATACAATAACTACCTCGATTCCTTATACTTCTTCAAAAACAGCACAAAAAGTCGTGCAACAAGAATTGGAGCGTTCAGTTACAAGAATAAACGGTAGATTAGCAAGATTGCAAGATGGATATCCTTTTGCAGGTGGCCCAAACAAAGGTGAATATCTAGTCTTTGCTCAATCAATAGCCGATATTACACAAAGAAATCAAGTAAAAATGATACCATTAATAACAAGTGGTAGCACTGAAAACATTGATTTACTGAGAACAGGAAATGCAACTATAGCCTTGGCTCCTGCCGATATTGCTTTAATGGCATATAATGGAACAGGTCCTTTTGAAGGACATGGTCCTTTTGCTGAACTACGTACTCTTGGAAGTCTTTATCCAGAATTAGCGCATATAATAGTCAGACAAGATTCAGAAATAAAAAGAATAATGGATCTTAAAGGTAAAAAAATATCTCTAGGACCAGATGGATCTGGGGGAAGGACAACTATTGAACAAATATTGGCAGCGCATGGACTACATGCTCATAAAGATTATAAAGTTATAGATGCACCTTTTACTAATTCGTTACAACAGCTTAATAAAGAAGAAATTGATGCGGTAACTCAAATTATTGGAGTTCCAGCAACCCCAATAAGAGCAGCTATGACTCAATCTAACTTAAGAATTCTTCCACTGGAACCATTAGCAGTAAAAAGATTAATACAAAATAATCCAGCGCTATTATCTTTAAATATAGCTGGAGGAACATATTCTAATCAAAGCAAAAGAATTCCAACTGTTGGGACAGCAGCATTAATGCTAACTACTTCTGAACTTACTGTAGCTGAAGCTGAAAACATGGCAAATGCTGTGTATAAGGCAGGTCAATATCTATTAGCTGCAGGATCAGCACAAGGGGCACAGGTATCAGTCACAACTTCAAAAATATGTCTTACAGTTCCAATCCATCCTGGAGCAGATGAGGCTTTAAGAAAAATGGCTCATACTGCATTACCGAGAGCTGTCCTACCTAGAAAAATACAAAAACAACCAATTAACAATTAAAACATATGGTTTGATAATTATCGATAATATTAAAAAATATAATAATAAAATAATTAAAAATAGTTATCAAACCATTTTATTTACGATTCTTTAAGTTTTTTATCTAACTCTATCCATAAAACACTATCAGGAGATTCTTTCTCCATATTTCTCAAATATTCCTGATGTGCATTAATTTCTTCTTCTTTCGCAAAAATTACTGGTAATGATAATTTTTCATAATTATCTATAACCTGGTTAGACTTAGTATTTCTTTCACAGTCATCAATTAAAAACTCGTTTTGTCCTCTGGTCATAGCCAACCAAACTTGTGACAAAAGCTTAGAATCAAGTAAAGCTCCGTGCATCTTTCTTTCTAAATTTGAAATACCATAATGATCACATAAAGCATCCAAAGAATTTCTTTTACCAGGTCTTATTTTTCTAGCCAAAGATAGTGAATCTGTTATTCTTCTACAATAATTAGATAAATCCCCTAAATTTAATTTATCCAATTCACTATTTAGAAACTTCACATCAAATTGTGCATTATGAGCTATAATTTCAGCATCATTAATAAAATCAAGAAATTGCAAAACTACGTCTGCAAAATCTGGTTTATCTGATAAAAAATCTTTTGTTAAACCATGAACAGATAAAGCACCAGCATCTATTTCTCTATGTGGATTAATATATAAGTGCAAATAATTATTTGTAATAATACGATTGTTTATTTCAACACATCCTATTTCAATAACTCTATGCCCATCTGAAACATCCAATCCTGTGGTCTCAATATCAAAAACAACTTGTCTCATAACAATTAAACTTTCAAATAAATCTTTATATAGTTTCCACACCCATATTTGCTAACCTATCAGCTTTATTATTTCCATAATTATCTGAATGACCTTTTACCCAATTCCAATTAATATTATAATTTCCTGACAATTCATCTAAAGACTCCCAAAGATCTTTATTCTTCACATCCTTACCATTTGATAACTTCCAACCTTTATGTTTCCAACTATTTATCCAGTTAGTTATTCCGTTCATAACATATTTAGAATCAGTATAGATTGCTATATCCATATAACTACTATTACCTAATTTCTTTAATCCATTAATTACGGCTAATAACTCCATACGATTATTTGTTGTTTTACTTTCTCCCCCGTAAATATTATCTTCTCTTCCATCTGGCCATTTGATAACAACACCCCATCCTCCTATGCCAGGATTTCCTTTACAGGCACCATCGGTCCAAATTTCAACATAATTAACGTTATTTGTCATAGAATTATATAAATTAATAAGTAGATAGACTTACAGTCAAATTATAATGTATATATTATATACTTTACTTGGATTCTTTATAGATAAAAATATAAGTTATATAAAATAGATTATTTAAATTTAAAATTAATAGAATTAAATAATCTAAGAAATATAGGACACATAAATGTTAGATGAAAAGTTTTTAAAAAGAATTATAAGCTTTGGAGGAATTATTCCAATAAAAGCCTTTAAAGATAACTACATATGGTCTATCATAAAAAATGGAAAAATTGCAGTAATCGATCCTGGTGATTATAAAGTAGTATTAGAATTTATAGAAAAATATTCATTAAAACTTATCGCCATACTAATTACTCATCATCATAAAGATCATACAGCAGGTGTAGAAATACTATCTAAAAAGTTTAATATCCCCGTATTTGCATCAAAAAAATCTAAATTACCATTTTGTAACAATCATTTGATAGAAAATGATATTATAAAATTACGTGAACTAGATCTTAAATTAAAAATAATAGATGTTCCTGGTCATACTGATGATCATATTGCTTTTTATGGAAAAACAATTAAAAATCGCAAAGTTCTATTTTGTGGCGATGTCCTATTTTCAGCTGGATGTGGACGTGTTTTAGAAAACAATTACATACAAATGTTTAATTCACTTAAAAAACTCTGTAAGCTACCACTAAATACCATAATTTTCTGTGCCCATGAATATACTATAAGCAACTTAATTTGGGCAATGAATGTTGATAAAGATAACAAATACTTGCAATTTTGCTATAAACATGCAAAATTACTAAGGAAATATGGTTACCCAACATTACCATCTTCCATTATTAAAGAGTTATATATTAACCCATTCCTAAGAACAGATTATATCAATATCATCAAATCAGCCTCTTTGCATGCTAAAATCCAACTTCAATCACAAATAGATGTCTTTATAGAATTAAGAAAATGGAAAAATGCGTCTTAAAAAAAATTTAATTATACAGTTTTATTTTATATTTATATGTGTCCTTATAACAGGGTGTACTATGCTTGTACGTCCACAAATAGGGCAATTAAAAAGTATAATTCTTTCTAACAATACTAGTAGTAATACTGATGATATATGGGATGTAATTAGAGAAGGCTTCCAAATTCCTAATTTAAACAACAACCTATCAAAACAATGGACTCAGTATTACAAAGAGCATCCTGAATCTATAAGACGTATCGCTGAGAGATCTGTGAAATATTTATATTTTGTAGTTAATGAGATAAATAATAGAGGTTTACCAACTGAATTAGCTCTTATGCCTTTTATAGAAAGTGCTTATGATCCTTCTGCAATTTCAAAAAATAAAGCTTCCGGATTATGGCAATTTGTTCCTAGGACTGCCAAACACTTCAATTTAAAACAAAATTGGTGGTTAGATGAAAGAAGAGATCCAATAATATCAACATATGCCGCCTTAGATTACTTAGAATCTCTATATAAGAGACAAGGTGATTGGCACCTTGCGCTAGCTTCATATAATTGTGGTGAATCAGTCGTACAAAAAGCTATAGAAAAAAATAAAAAATCTAATAAATCTACAAAATATATAAATCTTCAACTTCCAAAAGAAACTACTAATTATGTACCAAAACTACAAGCTGTAAAAAATATTATCACAAACCCACAAAAATATGGAATTGATCTACCTAGGGTCGAAAATAAACCATACTTTCAAACAGTAAAGAAAAATAGAGACATTGATATTGAAGTAGCTGCAAAATTAGCAGAAATATCCCTTGAAGAATTTAAAGCTCTCAACCCATCTCATAACAGACCAGTAATATCTTCTAAACATTCACAAACAATTTTATTACCAGCAAAAAATATAGATAAATTTCATATAAATTTAAAAAAATTTACAGATAACTTAAGCAACTGGAAAATATATAAATCCAAAGATGGTGAAACTTTTTTTTCAATAGCTAAAAAATTTGGAGTTTCTGAAATAAAACTAAAAAAGATCAACAACATAAGAACTCAACAAAAAACAGCTTCGGGACAACTATTATTAATAGAACAAAAAAATGTCATTTCTTCAAATAAAAAAACTTATGATTATCTTGTACTCCCTGGAGATAATTTATCAAAAATTGCAAAAAAACATAATACAACTGTCAAAGAAATACGCTATTTAAATAGACTAAAGGATGATCGCATTAAACATGGCAAAAAAATAAAATTGCCTTGTAAGGGATGATTTAACAAAAACTAATCTTAACCTATTAAATAGGAGTAGAATGTGGGGCTTCTAAAATCAAAAAAAATTTTAATTACAGGTGTAATATCAAACCGCTCTATTGCATATGGAATAGCAAAGTCTTGTAAAAATCAGGGAGCAGAATTAGCTCTAACATATGTAACAGATAGGATGAAAGATCGTGTTATAGAATTATCTAGAGAGCTAGATTGCAAAATATGCTTACCTTGTGATGTAAGTAGTGATGATTCTATAGAAAAATTAAAAACTAAACTCTCAGAATATTGGGATAATTTAGATGGTTTAGTCCACTCAATAGCTTTTGCAAATAAAGACTCTATATCAGATAAATTCTTAGACGGATGCAATAGAGAAAATTTTCGTATTGCACATGAAATTTCTTCCTATAGTTTACCTGCTTTAACAAAAACATTACTACCTTTAATGAATACACATGCATCTATAGTTACGCTAAGTTATATAGGATCTGAAAGATTTGTACCAAATTATAATATGATGGGACTAGCAAAAGCTTCTTTGGAATCAAGCATAAGATATCTAGCTAATGATTTAGGATACAGGGGAATAAGAATCAATGGAATATCTTCTGGTCCAATAAAAACATTAGCAGCAAGTGGGATAAAAGATTTCTCAAATATACTAAAATTTGTTGAAAATAACGCACCACTCAAAAGAAATGTTACAACAGAAGATATAGGGAACGTAGCTTCTTTTTTATTATCAAATTTATCTTCTGGGATAACTAGTGAAATAATACACGTAGATGCTGGATTTTCTAATATAGTAGGATTATGCTAGAGAATATAAACTAACTATGACATGTATTTTGGAAAATCAGCTTTAATGTTATATTATTAAATACTTTAATTATAATTTATCCAGGGAAGTATTATGTCTGATGAAAAGTCATGTTTTTCATATTTTGAAAATCTGATTGATCCATTCAGAGAGACACCAGATATTCCACCTCCGTATAAAGTATCTTCGTTTTTTTACTACTACTTAAAACAAATAAAAACGATCTTGATAATTTTGCTTTTTATAGGACTGGGAGTTTCTTTAGTTGAAATTGCATTATTCAAATATGTAGCAAATATAATAGACTTGGCTCAATCAAGTAATCCTGAAAAAATATTTGGAACGCATTATAAAGAATTATTGTTAATGACGTTAGTAATATTAGTATGTCGACCTATCATATTCGCTTTGCATGACCTGCTAGTTCAACAAACCATTACATCTAATATGGCAGCATTAATAAGATGGCAAAATCATAAATATATTCTTAAACAAAGTATTAGTTTTTTCTATAATGATTTTGCTGGAAGAATATCTAACAGAGTGATACAAACTGGCGCTGCATTAAGAGATTCGGCAATACAAGCAATAGAAGCAATTTGGCATGTAGTTGTTTATACAAGCAGTGCGATATTCATATTTTTACAAACTGACTGGCATTTAATATTTCCTTTATTAATTTGGATCGTTATATATGTATTCTTTCTTATGCATTATATTCCACTAATTCAAAAACGCTCTGCTATATCATCTGAAACTAGATCTAAATTAATTGGACTAATTGTAGATACTTATTCAAATATAATTACTATTAAACTATTTTCACACACAAAACAAGAAGAAGAATATGCTAAAAACACCATGATAGAACAAATAAAAACACATCAATTAGCTTTAAGACTTATAACGGAAATGGATACAGCACTAACTGCTATTAATGGCCTATTAATAGTATCAACAGCAGGTATAGCATTATGGTTATGGAGCAAAAACATAATATCCTTAGGATCTATTACTTTAGCTATAAGCTTAGTAATAAGAATAAATAATATGTCAAGTTGGCTAATGTGGGTAGTAAAAAATATATTTGAAAATGTAGGAGTTGTACAAGATAGTATTGGAACAATATCTCAATCTAGAGAGATTGAGGATTTTGATAAATCAAAAGTCTTAAAAATAACGGATGGAGAAATCAAATTTGATTCAGTATTTTTTGCTTACGAAAAAAAACATGAGGTTATAACAAACCTAACATTAACAATCAAAGCAAAAGAAAAAATAGCTATAGTTGGACCATCTGGAGCAGGTAAATCAACATTAATACATTTATTACTTAGATTACATGAAGTAAAAAATGGATCTATATGTATAGATGGACAGAACATTAAATATGTTACTCAAGATAGTTTAAGATCACAAATAAGTGTAGTCACACAAGATGTTTCTCTACTACATAGGTCTATAAGAGATAATCTTATTTGTGGAGCTAATAATATATCAGAAGAGCAACTAGATAATGTAATAAAAAAAACAAAATTAGACTTTATATATAGTATTAAGGATACTAATGGAAATATTGGACTAGATGCACATGTCGGAGAAAGAGGTATAAAACTATCTGGAGGACAAAAACAAAGGATAGCTATTGCCAGAGCACTGCTAAAAAATTCTCCAATAATCATATTAGATGAAGCAACTTCAGCTCTAGACTCTGAAACTGAATCTATAATTCAACAAAATTTAGAAGATATGATGACTGGCAAGACTGTTATAACTATCGCTCATAGACTATCTACCATTCTCAAAATGGATAGAATTATTATAGTCAGTAAAGGAACAATTGTTGACTCAGGAACACATATGGAACTAGTATCAAAAGAAGGAATATACCAAACACTTTGGGATAAACAATCTAGATATCTTACAAAATAATATTCTATGGCGGACAGAGGGGGATTCGAACCCCCGATACGCTATAAACGTATACACGCTTTCCAGGCGTGCGCCTTCAACCACTCGGCCATCTGTCCTACTGAAACACAAGGACTTTTATTATAGCATATTTTATCTATTAAAAGTCAAAATTCGTTCAACATATCTAGCAATGCTATCTATTTCTATATTTACAAAATCGTTTTTTGATAATTTATATAAAGTAGTAGCAATCTGAGTATGTGGAATAATGTTGATCGTAATTCTAGAAAAATTATTGTAATCCATAACTGAATTAATAGTTAAACTAACTCCATTAATTGCTATAGATCCTTTATAAGCTAGAAATTTAGAAAAATCTGTAGGAATATCTATAAGCAATTCTTTAGATTCACCACAAGGACTAAAATCATATACTTTACCTATACAATCTACATGACCATATAATATATGCCCACCCATTCTTGACTCTAATTTTAAAGCTCTTTCAATATTAACTTCCCCTACTGAAGAAAGGCCTACTGTACATTTCAAACTTTCTTGAGAAATATCAACATAAAAACCCTTGCCTTCTATATTAGTAACAGTCATACATGCTCCTTGTATAGATATAGAATCTCCTATAGAAATACTCTTTAAGTCTATATTGTTGACTTCTATAAATAATCTAATACCATTACTAATATTTTTTAAATTCTCATCGTTATATACTTTAGTTATAAAACCAATATCTTCTATTATCCCTGTAAACATAATAAAATCCGTTATTAATTTATTTCTTACAAATGCATTTTTCTTTTATTAAATTCCATCTATTATGGTTATATAACCTTATTCTTATATCATTATCAATTAATTTAGATTCGAGAGTCGAAAAAACAACAGCATCTTCTAAATAATCTATAGCTGGTTTTTTTATAAATGTATTTGCATCACCAATCAGAATTGGAGCAATATATAATAAAATCTCATCTATAAAACTATTTTCTAATAGTTTTCCATTTAATCCTGGCCCTGCTTCAACATGGACTTCATTAACACAATCTTTAGAAAACCATTTCATTACGCTAGATAAATTTATACTGTTTGAATTTTTACTTATACTATCTACTATAACTATTTCACCATTCTTATCAAGAATCTCTTTAGCTTTTTCTTTATTATCAATGGTTGTAAATATAACCACTCTGGAACCATCAAAAATATTTGCATTAGAATTAATTAAAAATGTATTATCTATAATTGCTTTAATAGGATTTCTAGACACTGGAAAATGCCTAACTGTCAAAATAGGATTATCATTTATTATTGTTCCTATACCTGTTAATATAGCTCCACTGCGAGCTCTCCAATAATGACCATCCTTGCGTGAATTTTCTGATGTTATCCATTGTGACTTTTTGTTATACAAAGAACTTCTTCCATCTAACGATGATGCTATTTTTGTTCTGACCCAAGGTAGACATGTTATAATTCTAGAAAAAAAACCAATATTTAACCATATTGCCTCTTCTGCACAAACCCCTATTTTTACATTTATACCAGCTGATCTCAATATTTGTATACTTTTACCATTTACTAATGGATTTGGATCTAATACAGCTATAACAACACTTTTTGGTTTTGCTTTTAATAAAGCATTAACACACGGTGGAGTTTTTCCATAATGACAACAAGGTTCCAATGTTACATATATGGTAGATCCTTCCAAAACATACTGTTTGCTAATAGCATCATGCAATGCACATACTTCAGCATGAGATCCTCCAAATGACTGAGTAGAACCTTTACCTATACAAAAATTGTTCTTTACTATAACACAACCAACACTTGGATTTGGCCATGCTATACAAGCAGATTCTCTAGCCAAATCTAAAGCTTTAGACATCCAAAATTCATCAGGAAAATTATATAAATGAGACATAAAATGATTTTGCTAAAAATTTAATAAGAACTATATTACCTCTTGTATTAACTTTATAAATTCATCTATATTTTTAAAACTTTTATAAACTGAAGCAAATCTAATATAAGCTACTTTATCCAGAATTTTTAATTCATGCATAACTAACTCCCCAATATACTCAGTTGTTACATCGCGCATACCACTTGACAATATCAATTTTTCTATATTAAACACAGATTTTTCTAAATCATCTGAATTTACAGAGCGTTTGCGCAAAGCTATAAAAATACTTCTACGTAATTTACTAACATCATAATCACATCTTGATCCATTTTTTTTGATTACAGAAGGAAAAAATAACTCAACTTTCTCATATGTAGTAAATCTTTTGTCACATAAAAGACAACGTCTTCTTCTTCGAATTGAATCTTTATCATCTGAAACACGACTATCTATAACCTGCGTTTCACAATGACAACAAAAAGGACACCTCATAAAAAATAAACTTTTATAAAAAACTATTTGTATAGTCATATACCTTAAAAAAACTAGCTAATGACTATACAAAAAATTAAAAAATTAGCATAACTATATTTTATAGACAGGCAATCTAGATGTTAACTCATGAACCTGCTTACGTACATTATTAATATTTGTATCATCATATGGATTACCTAAAACATCGGCGATTAAGTTTGCAGTAAGCTCGACATCTGACTCTATAAAGCCCCTAGTAGTAATAGCACAAGTTCCCAAACGAATACCACTAGTAATAAATGGACTTTCTGGATCATTTGGAATAGCATTTTTATTTACTGTGATATGAGCTTTTCCAAGAGATGTTTCTGCATCTTTACCACTTATTCCTATAGACCTTAAATCTACCAACATTAAGTGACTTTCTGTTTTCCCTGAGACAATACGCAACCCTCTTTTTACTAAAGTATCAGCCATAATTTTTGAGTTATTTAACACTTGTTTGGCATACTGTTTAAAACTTGGATCAAGAGCTTCTTTAAAGGCAACTGCTTTACCAGCAATTACATGCATTAAAGGTCCTCCCTGAATTCCTGGAAAAATAGAAGAATTAATAATACGTTCATACTGAGATTTCATCATTATAACGCCACCCCTAGGACCACGAAGAGACTTATGTGTAGTAGATGTAACAAAATCAGCATAAGGAACAGCATTAGGATAAACTCCTCCTGCTATTAATCCTGCATAATGAGCAATATCTGCCATTAATAATGAATTATTATCATGAGCAATCTTAGATAAATATTCAAAATCTATTTGTAATGAATAAGCAGAAGCTCCTACTACTATAAGCTTTGGCTTATGTTTTTTAGCTAAAATTTCAATATTTTTATAATCTAATACTTCATTTTCATCTAAGCCATATGATATAAAATTATAAGTTTTTCCAGACGAATTAACAGAAGCGCCATGAGTTAAATGACCTCCTTCAGCAAGACTCATCCCAAGAACTGTATCACCAGGCTTTAAAATAGCATTATATACACCTTGATTTGCTTGAGATCCTGAGTTTGGCTGCACATTAGCTGCTTCAGCTCCAAATAAATCTTTAAGCCTATCTATAGCTAAACGCTCTACTATATCAACATATTCACAACCACCATAGTATCTCTTACCAGGATAACCTTCTGCATATTTATTAGTTAGACAAGATCCCTGTGCCTCCATAACAGCTTTACTGGCATAATTTTCAGATGCAATAAGCTCTATATGTTGCTCCTGGCGAACTGCCTCTTCTTGAATGGCATTCCACAATTCTGGATCCATTTGACTTATAGTACGATTGTTTTCAAGCATAACAGCTCCCCTTCTTTACTATTTATAAAAAAATACTGCATTTATTTTTTAACTTGGCAAAAAATATCAAAAATCAAATAAAAATCCACCTATATGATCAAATCCTAATCTAAACGAACTTTTATAAATTTACGTTTGCCTATTTGAATAATATGTAGGCCTCTATTTAATAATAAAGATTTGTTATCTATTCTTTCCCCATTAACCTTGACACCTCTCTGTTCTATATATCTTTGAGCTTCAGAGTTAGAGGAAGTTAGACCTGAACGAAACATAGCATTTATTATATTTAATGGAGCCAATCCCAGATATATTTCTTCAATATTTTCTGGAGCTATACCATCACGAAACCTACTATTAAAATTTAGCAATGCCTGATTAGCTTCCTTAGCAGAGTGAAATCTAGAAACTATTTCTATAGCTAAAGCAATTTTAATCTCCTTTGGATTAAGACCACAACTAACATCTTGTTGCATCTTTTTTATATCATTTATTGATCTAAATGATAAGAGATCAAAATATTGCCACATTAATTCATCTGAAATTGACATAATTTTAGCAAACATAACATCAGGAACCTCATTAATAGCTATAAAATTATTTTTAGATTTTGACATTTTTGCAATGCCATCAGTTCCTATTAATAAAGGCATTGTCATAACACATTGAGGTTCTTGCCCATATTCCTTCTGTAGTTCTCTTCCTACAAGCAAATTAAACTTCTGATCAGTTCCACCTATTTCTAAATCAGATTTTAAAACAACTGAGTCATAACCCTGCATCAATGGATATAAAAATTCATGCAATGCTATAGAAATACCATTTTTATATCTTTTAGTAAAATCATCTCGCTCTAACATCCTAGCAAGAGTATAACTAGAAGCAAGTTTAATAATACCACGAGAACCTAATTGATCAGACCACTCTGAATTATACCTAACTTCAGTTTTATTTTGATCTAGGATTAAAGATGCTTGTTTATAATAAGTTTTTGAATTTTCTTCTATTTGCTCTCTACTTAAAGGAGGACGAGTTACATTTCTACCACTAGGATCTCCGATCGTAGCTGTAAAATCACCTATCAAAAATACAACAATATGACCAATATCCTGTAATTGCCTTAATTTATTTAAAACTACAGTATGACCAAGATGTATATCTGGAGCTGTCGGATCTAATCCTAATTTAATGCGAAGAGGAACTCCATTAGAATAACTTCTTGATAATTTAAGAATAAAATCTTGTTCTACCAATAATTCATCACAACCCTTTCTAATAATAGATAAATTTGATGCAATTTCTGAATTCATATAAGGTTCTTGACAATATGTAATTAAAGATATAATTTAAAATGCATTTAGTGTAAATATATAAATTTTTTACTGTAGATTTTCATGTCAGTAATAACGCTTACTTAAACAATAGCACTAGAATGAAATTATGTGTGTTGTATTTAAGATTATGCAATTATAAACTATCAATCGCTTTTTCTAAAATAAAAGTTTTTTATTACTGAATTCTATAAAATTAAACCTATCAATAAAAGTCATCTTTAACTTTGAAACTATACTAGCAAAAATATGATTAAATCTTCTTGTGTACGCAAATATACTTTTATCGCAACTATATTTTTAGCTATTGTAGTAACATTAGGCCTTTTATTACAAAAATATGAAAACGCACAACAGCCTCAACTAAAAATTGTTAGAGGAGAACGAAAGTTTAATGTAAATAGCAAAATACTAGAAATAAATGATATTCATAAACCATATATAAGCGAAACTATAATTAAAACTGGTGATAATCTAAATTCTGTTTTACAAAGATTAAAAATAAGTAACATAAAAGAAATTCAAAGATTCATTAGCAATGACAAAAATGCTAAAAAATTAGCAAAATTACTGTCTGGAAGACCTATGTATGCAGCTACTGATTCAACAGGTAGCTTAATATGGCTAAAATATTTGCATACGCCAAATTCAGAATTAAACAGCAAGATAGCATCCAAGTATTTACAAATAACAAAAGATAAAAATAACTATTATAAGGCTTCAGAAGAAGTTGAAATACCTACTAAACATGTTCATGTAGCCTTTGGAAATATTCTTTCATCTCTGTTTGAAGCAACAGAATCAGCAGGAATTCCTAATTTTATTGCATTGCAAATGACAGATATTTTAAGTAATAAAATAGATTTTGTAAGAGAGTTAAGACAGGGAGATCAATTCATAATAATTTATGAATTGCAAACAATCAATGGCTATAATATAGGTAGTGGCAAAATACTTGCTATGGAATTTAAAAACCATGACAAACAATACAATGCTATATGGTTTGATAATAATGGCCTAGAAACAGGAGCTTATTATGATTTCGATGGAAATAGTCTTCAAAAAGCATTTCTAAGAAATGCTGTAAAATTTACTAGAATAAGTTCTACATTTGGCAAACGTTTACACCCTATTAATAAAACTTGGGTTGAACACAAAGGTGTGGACTATGTAGCCCCTACAGGAACTCCAATATATGCAACAGCAGATGGAATTGTAGAATTTGTAGGATGGCAAAACGGTTATGGAAAGGTAACAATATTAAAACACTATGATAAATATTCCACTTTATATGCCCATCAAAGTCAAATAGCTCCTAAAATATCAAAAGGCAAAAAGGTACATCAAGGACAGTTACTTGGATATGTTGGATCAACAGGATGGGCTACTGGACCACATTTACATTACGAACTCAGAATAAATAATAAACCTGTTAATCCTCTAACAACAAATCTACCAATTTCTAAAAAAATTGATAAATCAAATTTTGAAGCTTTCAAAAACACCATGGCTTTTTATCAAACACAAATAAATTTTTTAGCTAAATTTAATAATGATTCTATTAAATTAGCTTCTAGCAACTAGATTTTAATTTAAATAGAGAAAGATGAACCACATCCACATGTAGTTACTGCATTAGGATTGTTTATAACAAACTGTGCTCCTTCAATATCTTCTTTATAGTCTATTTCTGCCCCTTTCAAATACTGAAAACTCATTTCATCAACAACTAACTTAATGTCTTCTTTGTTTAATACAATATCATCCTCATTTATATCCTCATCAAAAGCGAAGCCATATTGAAAACCAGAACAACCACCACCTTGAATAAAAACACGTAAATTTAAATTTTGGTTATTTTCCTCTATTAAAAGTTCTCTGACTTTTGAAATAGCTGAATCTGTAAAAATTAATTCTGAATTACATGACAAAGTTGTATTTTCTATAAAATCCATAATGATACTTTCTACTCCTTATACAGGATAAACTATAAATAAAATTAAAACTTATGGTAAAACAGCTATTTGTTCTAATCCTGTTGTTTCTGGAAAATCAAACATTATATTCATGTTCTGTACAGCTTGACCAGCTGCCCCCTTAACCAAATTATCTTGAATTACTAATATAATCAAATCGTCACCATTATTTGGTCTATGAACAGCAATACGAATATTGTTCGATGATTTTACAGATCTAGTTTCTGGAAAACTACCTGGTGGCATTACATCAATAAAAAATTCATCTTTATAACGTTCTTCAAAAATTTTCTGAAAATCTAGATGAGAGTATTCAGGCAGTATTTTAGTATAGATAGTAGAAAACATTCCTCTTATCATAGGCACTAAATGAGGTACGAAAATAAGATTCACTTTATTACCAGAAATTTGTTCTAACTGAGATACTATTTCAGGATGATGCCTATGCCCCAAAACACCATAGGCTTTAAAATTATCAGATGACTCAGCAAATAGTGAAGATGTTTCTAATTTTCTACCAGCACCAGATATACCTGATTTACAATCCGCTATTATTCTATCTAAATCTATAAATATATTATTGTTCTCTAACACTGGCGTCAAACCAAGTATAACAGTAGTAGGATAACAACCAGGATTACCTATTAAATTAGTTAAAGATATGCGATGACGATTAATTTCAACTAATCCATATTCAGCATTTTCTAAAATATCAGGACATACATGTGGTATTTTATACCATTTCTCAAATGTATCTTTATTTTTTAAACGAAAATCAGCAGCAAGATCAATAATTTTTGTACCAGAATTCAATAAATGTTTAGCCTGTGACATTGCTACACCATGAGGAGTTGCAAAAAAGACAACATCACAAACAGTCAAATCAACTTCATCAGGAGAAGAAAATTTTAATAATATACGATTACGTAGGTTAGGATATAATTCTTCTACAGCTATACCACTCTCTTTACGAGACGTAATTACACATATTTCGACCATTGGATGATTTAACAAAATTCTTAGTAGTTCTACTCCTGTATAACCAGTTCCACCAACTATTCCAACTTTAATTTTTTTATTTAGAAAGTTTTTCATATAAGGGTACGATAGTTAAAGTTTATAAAAAATTCTACAATGCCACAAAATGTAACACATAAAAAAATGGCTGTCTCGCAGTACTATTGCTAACAGCCATTTTTCGAGTAGTTTCAAAGATTTAACGTTTACTAAATTGTTTTTTGCGTCTAGCTTTACGAAGACCAACTTTTTTTCGTTCAACCTCTCTTGCATCACGAGTGACAAAACCAGCTTTAGATAATGATGCTTTTAAATTAACATCATAATCTATTAAAGCCCTAGTAATTCCATGACGGATAGCACCAGCTTGTCCAGTTTCGCCTCCCCCTGAGACATTTATATTAAAATCAAAAGAATTCAAAAAATCTGTTTGATTTAATGGTTGTCTTACAATCATTCTACCCGTTTCACGAGCAAAGAAATCGTCTAAAGGTTTACCATTGATTATGATATTACCTACACCTTTTTTCATAAAAACACGTGCAACTGAAGTCTTACGTCGACCTGTGCCATAATTCCAATCACCAATCATACATATTTCCTTAGAATTTCAGAAGCTTAGGCTGCTGAGCAGAGTGAGGATGAGTTTCACCAGCATAAACTTTAAGTTTTTTGATCATAGCATAACCCAAAGGGCCTTTTGGCAACATTCCTTTAACAGCTTTTTGAATAGCTCTTCCTGGAAATTGTTTTTGCATTTTTTCAAAATTAGTCTGACGAATTCCACCAGGATAAGTTGTATGTCTGAAATAATTCTTACTAAAAGATTTATTTCCTGTAACTACTATATCAGAAGCATTAACAATTATTATAAAATCTCCAACATCAACATGAGGAGTAAACTCTGGCTTATGTTTTCCTCGCAAAATATGTGCAACTTCGCTGGCTACACGACCCAAAACCTTTCCTTTTGCGTCAACTACAAACCAATTCCGCACTACTTCATGCGGTTTAGCCACAAAGGTCTTCATTTTTAATTCCTAATATAAAACCAGACAACAAATAAATAAAATTATTATTTGTTGTATTGATTCTTAGTGAAAAAGTAAATATAAAAAAGTTCAATAATGGAAAAATGCCTAGATGTTATAAATCATCTGTACATCAAATTGAAATCTAAATGATTCTTACATAAAAAATATACATTTGCAATATTTTATAGAAAATATAAAGATCAATTAATATCCAGCAACAGACATGTTTTCTATCAGAATTGATCCTGAAGTTTTATTACCTCTCGTAATTTGATCTGAACCTACCGCAACAATCTTACTAAACATTTCTAGCAAATTACCAGCTATGGTTACTTCTTGAACGGCATGTTGTATTTGACCATTTTCAACCCAATAACCAAAAACTCCTCTTGAATAATCACCAGTCACATAATTAATACCTTGCCCAATTAATTCTGTAACTAATAACCCTCTATCCATTCTTTTTATCATCGCATCAAGACAATCTTTTTCTAAAGTTCTGTTAGAACTAATATATAAATTATGCGAACCACCTGCATTTCCTGTAGTAGTCATACCTAGTTTTCTAGCTGAATAGGTAGATAAAAAGTAACCTTCTAAAATACCTCCTGAGACAATTTTTCTTTTCTTAGTAGCCACTCCCTCAGAATCAAAAGAAGAACTACCAATTTCCCCATATATATGAGGATCATCAACTATATCAATAAAGTCCGGAAAAATTTTTCTACCTAAAGCATCAATTAAAAAACTAGATTTTCTATAAAGATTACTACCACTTGATGCCTGCGCAAAAGATCCGATTAACCCCAATGCAACAGGAGCTTCGAACAAAACAGGATATTTACCTGTGGGAATGCGTCTAGCATCAATGCGAGATAATGTTCTTTCAGCAGCAATACGTCCGACAACAACAGGATCCAAAAGTTTATTAGGGTTACAATTATTAGTACACCAAAAATCTCTCTGCATACTACCATTATTATCACTAGCTATAGGCACAACAGACAGCGAATAGTCAGAGTAATAGTGGTCTCCACAAAATCCTAATGTATTACTTATCAAAGAATAACTCTCTTCACAATCAATAAAAGATCCATCTGTATTAATAATTTTATTATCAAACTCCATAGCAGAACATTCAGAAATTTTTGCTATATCTATTATTTCCTCTGTTGTTCTATGCCATTTATGATAAACATCAAAATCCTTTTGTTCTTGTGCAAAAAGACTTGGTTCAGGCAAACCAGATGCATAATCAATAGCTGTATGCTTAGCTATATAAAAAGCAGCTTCTACTGTTTTTTTTATAGATTCCGCAGAAAAATCTGAAGTAAAAGATGATCCACTTCTTTTTCCATTAAAAACAACTAAACTTAGAGAACGATCATGTGTATGCTCAATTGTATCAATATTGTTCTTTCTTACAGAAACTGATAAACCTTTGCTTTCAGAAATAGAGGCAACTGCATCACTAGCTCCTAGAATAATAGCATCTTTTAATGCCATGCTAATTACCTCTCTTAGGTAATTTCGATCATTTTCTGATAATGATAATGAGGTAGAAGAATTAATCATTAAAATCCAATAATATCAAGACTTAAGTTTAAAATAATAAATTACATAAGCAAAATGATATATTAAATCCTTATATCATCTGAATAAGATACATTATAATGTAATAAATTTTGTAAAAGCAATTTTTGAAAAATCAAAATACTAACAATAAAAATTAGCATTTTATAATAAACATATAATTTTATAGCTATAAACAATGAATATTAGTACTGTAGAAATTAAAACTCAAGAAAACCCTAAGCATACAATCATTTGGCTTCATGGGCTTGGAGCTGACTCTAGAGATAGCTTACAACTACTAAGCTATCTAAACATAACAAAATCAAAACTAAGGTTTATATGTCCTGATGCGCCAAAAAGAACAATAACAATCAACAATAATTCAATCATGAGAGCTTGGTATGATATAAAATCTAGTGAATTAAATGAAAATATTGATATTAGAGGTATCCAAGATTCAGAAGAAATAATTAGACATCTTATACAGGAAGAAATAAATAAAGGGATTAGAAGTGAAAATATTATATTAGGAGGCTTTTCGCAGGGTAGTGTTATATCTTTGTATACAGCAATGAATTTAAATGTAAAAATAGCAGCTGTGATATGTTTATCTGGTTATTTACCAGATATTAAATATGAAAAAATAAACAATATCAATATAAACACTCCATTTTTCGTTGCACATGGCTTATTTGATGAAGTAGTACCAATTAATAAATTCTATACATATATATCAGAACTAAAAAAAAATGGTTATTATCTAATTACAAAAAAAGAATATCGACATGGACATACTGTCAATGAACAAGAGCTACAAGACCTTAGGTCTTTCATAATAAACATAATTAATAATCCTATTTTTTCAAATTAAACCTAACGAGACGTATAGATGGATCTTCTTTATCTTGAATGTTAGAAAACCCAAGTTTTTCTAACAAAGTAAGCATTGGTTTGTTATTCTTTAGAACATAACCATTTATATAATCAAGCCCTCTTTTTCTAGCGATTTCAAGAATGTATGTCATCAAATGCCTACCTATACCTAGTCTTTGCCATTCATCACCTACCACTAAAGCATACTCAGCACCAATTCCATCTTCATTATATAAATAATGTACAAAACCCATCATGTTTTCTGTTATTGCATGAACATCATTGTTATATTGTTTTTTCTCAGGAGCAACGACAACTAAAGCTAGTTCTCTGTGGTAATCAATTTGAGTATAATGAGCTAGCATTTTTGGAGTTAATTCCTTCATTGCTGAAATAAACCTCATATATCTTGTTTTATCAGACAACTTTCTAATAAAACCTTGCAAAATTTCAGCATCTTCTGGTCTAATTGGTCTAATAGTACAAAGCATATTATTTTTTAAAATAATTTTTTTAATTAAATCAACTGGATAAGGATGTATTGCCATATGTGGGTAGTTAATTTCCTTATAGGATATATTGCTCAGAACATTAGACCTTAGTAAGATCTTTGTATCTAATGATCTCAAATAATTTTTTCCAACAAAAAAATCTTTTATGCTCAAATTATCTATTTCTGGAAATTCACTTACTAACTCTGAAATCTGGACTAAAATATGTTGCAAATTATTAAATACTTCTTTAACTACAGTTGGCTTTATATTATTTTTGTAAACTCCACTACGCTCAATTAATAAGTTAGCAAGAAAATTATTTAAAGGTGGTATATCTATACCAATATTTTCTTGTTGATAAAAATCATTACTAGCACCTCCATGCAAAGCAATAACTGGACCAAATACCATGTCAGACCATACATTTATAGTAATAGGACCTATTTCCTGATTCACATTAATATTTTTAGAAAAATTGATATCGAATAAACCACATAAAGATTCTATCTCTTTCCTATCTAAGAAAAGATTTTTTTTAAGAATCGCTTTCTTTATCAGTTTTCGACCCTCCTCAATATGACCAGATAAATAAAATGGTAAAGAAGGCTGAACTTGTAATAGCATTTGCTGATTATAATAATATTCTGCTAGAACACCCATAGCATATGCAGAAGACTCTGGAGTCCGAAAAGCATAAGTTCCTACGGAATTTAATAATTTTCTCAAGGGCCTCATTTCAGCATCACCCATTAAACAAGTGACAACTGGTTTTTTGGTTTTTGATGTTATTTCTGCTAAAGACTTAGTAACTGTGAAACTATCCAAAGAAAAATCAGGCGTTAACAATATTAAAATACCATCAACTCTCTTATCAATCAAAAGAGCATTAATAATTTTATATATAATCTCACTTGTAATAGGCTTATATAAAATAATAATATTTTCCTTAATTCCATCCTTTTCTATAAAAGATTCCAAATATTGTAATGTTTCAATACTTAAGTGCGCTTTCATCAGAATAGAAGTACGATTCATCATGTCTGAAGCTAGTTGAGGTGGACCACTTCCATTTGATAATAATACTATATTACGACCATAAATTTTATTTGGATATGATAAAACTTTAAGTGCAGAAAATAAATGTATGAAATATTGTACTCTGACAGCACCAGCTCTTCTCATAACAGCACTAAACACTAGATCAGCTCTATAATCATCTTGTCCCGCTTTTAAAACAATCACAGGCTTAACTCTGGCTAGAGCTCTTAAGGCACTAATAAATTCTCTGGCAATACCTGTAATATCTTCCAGATAAAGAACTATACTATCTGTGTGTATATCCCAAATTAAATAGTCTAATATCTTAGATATACTAAGAGAATCTTTCTTACCAACAGAAGCTATCAAAGAAAAACCAACACTCACGTCTTCCGCCCAATCCATCACAGAAGCTGCAATAGATCTGGATTGTGTTATCAAAGCAACTTTACCAGATTTAGACGTATGATTATATAAACTAATATTTAAGAAAATATGCGGCCTCTGTATTCCTGACGATTCTGGTCCCAATAATTCACACTGATTATCAATAGCCCATTTTTTACAAAAAAAAATGCTTTTATCATCAAACCTATCATGAACAGGACAATGCAAAATTATGAGAGATTTGGGCTTAAATACAGATATAAAATCTAATGCTTCAAATATTAAATCTCTAGATATACATATTACAGCTAAATCAACCATTTCAGGTAGCAATTCTTCAATAAAATTTTCTTTCAAATGAAATCCTGAAATAGTACTATAATCGACATGTAATATTTTCGTAACTATATTAGAAATAGAAATTCTTATCTTTACCTGTGAATCAATAACAAGCAGTACAGAACGAGGTTCGAACAAAGAAGTAAGAAAATGTCTCGACATCAAAAACCTCGAGAAATGTTTATTAATTTATGGGCTATAATCACTATATATTGTTTAAATTTTAACAATTAGCATTTTATTCTAATACATTTTAATAAATTTTATGTCTAATAATCAAATCAGAGTTCGCTTTGCTCCTTCTCCAACAGGAGATCTTCATTTAGGCGGTGCACGTACTGCACTATTCTCATGGGCCTTTGCTCGTCATAATAATGGTGTTTTTTTATTAAGAATAGAAGATACAGATTTACAAAGATCAACTAAAAAATCTCTTGAATCCATAATAGAAGGAATAAATTGGTTAGGATTAGTTCCTGATGAAGTACCAATATACCAAACTAACAGAATGGAACGTTACAAAGAAGTACTTCAAAACATGTTAACTGATGGCTCCGCTTATTATTGCTATAGCTCGCCAGAAGAAATTGAATTCATGAGAGAGTTAGCAAGAAAAAATTTCTTGAAACCAAAATATAATGGCATGTGGCGACCAGAAAAAGGAAAGCAATTACCTCAAATACCAAAAGGACGAACTCCAACAATACGATTCAAAACTCCACAACATGGAATAACCAAATGGAATGATATAGTAAAAGGAGAAATTATTTTTCCAAACGAAGAATTAGATGATTTGATAATTGCTCGTTCTGATGGAACACCAACTTACAATTTCTGTGTAGCAGTAGACGATTGGGATATGAAAATTTCACATGTTTTACGTGGTGATGATCATGTAAATAATACTCCTAAACAAATAAATATATTAAATGCAATAGGAGCAAATATACCAGAATACGGTCATATTCCTATGATTCTAGCTTCTAATGGGGAAAAACTATCTAAAAGACATGGAGCTGTAAGTATACTAGAATATAAGAAACTAGGGTATCTGCCTGAAGCAATGGTAAATTATTTATCCAGATTGGGCTGGAGTCACAAAAATGATGAAATTTTTAGTAGGCAAGAATTAGTCAGATGGTTTGACCTAAAAAACCTCTCAAAATCATCTGCTCAATGGGACCCCAAGAAATTAAATTGGATAAATTCTCATTACATTAAAAACACAAGCTCTACCGATCTATCAAAAATGATATATAAGCAATATATGATAGAAAAAAATATAGATCTTAATGTAGCAAACTTACAAGGAATAATTGATCTTTTTAAGGATAGGGTTAACACTTTATTAGACCTAGTAGAATCTGTCATGCTTTTCTATTTAGAACCAACAAGAGAATCTCTGAAACAAATAAGTAAAGAAGATACAAAAATATTAAAATTATTCCTTACAGAAATAGAAAATATAGAATGGCAAATAGATAGTATAGATATAGCAATAAAAAAAATCTTAAATGATAATAATATTTCAATGAAACAATTAGGTGTCCCAGTAAGAATCGCTCTGACAGGAAATACAAAAACTCCTTCTCTTAACAAGATATTAATTGTTATGAATAAAGATACAGTAATTCATAGAATAAATAACGCAATCAAAACAAACAATTAAACTATCAAAAAAATCAATATTTTTTATCTTATATCTGTCAATAATTATTTGTAAAAAAACAAAACAAAATATTTTTAACTTGTATAAAAAATATCTAAACACTACTATTAGTGTTTAGATTAAAGAAAAGTACTATATGTTGTATTATAAACGTATAGGCTAGATTAAAATTTTTGTACTGCTTAATAATAAAATTAAACAGTACTTATAAAAAGAATTAAGACATGGAAAATAAAACAAATAATTCAGTTGAAACATTTTCAAACAATAGTAATGAAAACCAATGGATGAAATATAAGGTAATTCGTCGTGATGGATCAGTAGTATACTTCTCACCTAATAAAATAAGCACAGCAATGGCAAAGGCTTTTATCGCCGTTCGAAATGAGCAGAATACACTGTCAGTTAGCAATAGAGAGCTTATAGAAAAACTAACTAATCAAGTAGTAATATCTTTAACACGAAATAAAATTGATAACGCAACTTTCCATATAGAAGATATTCAAGATCAAGTAGAATTATCGCTAATGCGTTCTGGTTTACATGATGTAGCTAGATCTTATGTTCTATATAGAGAAAAAAGAAATCAAGCTAGAAAAAATGAATATATTTCTTCCCTTCAACAAAAAAATGAATTTCAATCAATAATTGTCGAAGATTCCGGATTAAAACGTCAACTAGATATAGATAAACTTAAATCAATTATAAAATCTGCATACACTAATTTTGAGAACTTACTCGATATCGAAGAAATTCTAAAGGAAACAATAAGAAATTTATATAACGGCATCAAAATAAGCGAAGTATTTAAATCTCTTATTCTTACTACTAGAGCAAAAATTGAAAAAGAACCAGCATATAACTATATTACTGCCCGTCTTTTGCTACATTCTATTAGAAAGGAAGTTTTAGGAAAAGAACTGAACCATGAAGATATGGAAACGAAATACAAAGAAGCTTTCGAATCATTTATCACAAAAGGTATCTCTTCAGGGTTATTATCACCAAACATGGGTAGTTATGATCTTAAAAAACTTGGAAATGCATTAAATCATAATAGAGATCTAAAATTTAAATATTTAGGATTACAAACTTTATACGATAGATATTTTTTACATATAAATAATGCTCGCATTGAATTACCACAAATATTTTTCATGCGAGTAGCTATGGGCATAGCACTAAAAGAAAACAACAAAGAAGAAAAGGCCATAGAATTTTATGAAATATTATCTTCTTTTGATTTTATGAGTTCTACACCAACTTTATTTAATTCTGGAACAAAACATTCGCAAATGTCTTCCTGCTATCTAACAACTGTACCAGATAGTTTGGAAGGTATTTATGATGCAATTAAAGAAAATGCATTATTAGCAAAGTATGCTGGAGGACTTGGGAATGACTGGACTCCAGTTAGAGCTTTAAGGAGTCATATAAACGGCACTAATGGGGAAAGTCTAGGTGTCGTTCCTTTCCTTAAAGTAGTAAATGATACTGCTGTCGCAGTTAATCAGGGAGGTAAGCGCAAAGGAGCTGTATGTACATACCTAGAAACCTGGCATCTAGATATAGAAGAATTTCTGGAACTCCGTAAAAATACTGGGGATGAACGACGAAGAACTCACGACATGAATACTGCTAATTGGATTCCAGACTTGTTTATGAAAAGAGTGCATGAAAATAAAGAATGGACTTTATTTTCTCCTTCAGATTGCCCTGATCTACATGATAAATACGGTAAAGAATTCGAAATAGCTTATATGAATTATGAGAATAAAACTACAACAGGAGAAATAAAATTATTTAAAAAAATTCCTGCTGTTACTCTATGGAGAAAGATGCTTTCTATGCTATTTGAAACTGGTCATCCATGGATAGCATTTAAAGATCCTTGCAATATAAGATCTCCTCAACAACATGTAGGCGTTGTTCATAGTTCTAATCTCTGTACAGAAATTACATTAAATACAAGCAACACTGAAATTGCAGTTTGTAATTTAGGATCTGTTAATTTGGTTAATCATATCAAAGAATCCGAAAATGGAAATCTTGAACTAGATTTAGAAAAATTACAAAAAACAATAACAATAGCTATGCGCATGCTAGACAACATAATAGATATTAACTATTATGCCGTATCTAAAGCAAAAACAGCAAATGAAAAACATAGACCTGTAGGACTTGGATTAATGGGATTCCAAGATTGTTTACATATGATGAAAATTCCATATTCTTCCCAAGAAGCTGTAAATTTTTCAGATAAATCTACAGAAGCATTATGCTATTATGCCTATTTAGCATCTAGTAATTTAGCAAAAGAAAGAGGCAAATATAGTACATTTGATGGCTCGCTTTGGTCGAAAGGAATTATGCCACATGATTCTTTAGAACTTTTGTTAGAAGAACGAGGTAATTACCTTAATTTTGATAAATCAACTTCTCTAGATTGGAATCACTTGAGATCCCATATTCTAGAACATGGTATGAGAAATTCAAATTGTGTTGCAATTGCACCAACGGCTACAATTTCAAATATAATTGGAGTATCAGCCAGCATAGAACCTACATTTCAAAATTTATATGTAAAATCAAATCTTTCTGGAGAATTTACTATTATCAATGAATATTTAGTAGAGGATTTAAAAAAAATAGGTTTGTGGGATCAAGTGACAATATCTGATTTAAAATACTTTGATGGAAGTTTGTCAAAAATAGATAGGATTCCAAATTTCATCAAAACAATATATAAAACAGCATTTGAAATAGAATCATACTGGCTAATAGAATGTGCCGCAAAACGTCAAAAATGGATAGATCAGGCTCAATCTTTAAATATATATATGCATGGAGCATCTGGCAAAAAAATAGATGAAACATATAAATTAGCATGGACCAAAGGATTAAAAACGACATATTATTTAAGAACATTAGGTGCTACTAGTGTAGAAAAATCTACCGGGAATGGTGGTGAGTTAAATTCAGTAAATATCTCAAACAATAACCTGAAAGATAATAAACCAACTTGTTCTATAGGAAATAATTCTGAAGAATGTGAAGTATGCCAATAATACGTTTATGAAGTATTTAAAAGAGAACTGAATATGAATGCAGAAAAAATATTAATAGATGATGGAATAACATCTTCTACTAAGCAAAATGGAAGAGTAAATGTCCTCGAAAAAAGAATTATTAATGGCAAAACAGATGTGAATCAACTTGTACCATTTAAGTATAAATGGGCATGGGAAAAATATCTTAGTACTTGTGCTAATCACTGGATGCCTCAAGAAGTAAATATGTCTAGAGATATAGCACTATGGAAAAATCCAAATGGACTTACAGAAGATGAACGTAGAATTGTAAAACGTAATTTAGGATTTTTTGTTACTGCTGATTCATTAGCAGCTAACAATATAGTCCTAGGAACATACAGGCATATTACAGCACCAGAATGTCGACAATTTCTCTTAAGACAAGCTTTTGAGGAAGCTATTCATACTCACTCCTATCAATATATAGTTGAAAGTTTAGGATTAGACGAGTCTGAAATATTTAATGCTTATCATGAAATAGAATCTATTAAAGCAAAAGATGAATTTCTAATTCCATTCATAGATTTAATCTCTGATAGTAATTTTAAGACAGGAACTTTAGAATCAGATCAAAACCTACTAAAATCATTAATTGTCTTTGCATGTTTGATGGAAGGTTTATTTTTTTATGTTGGATTTGTTCAAATATTGTCGCTAGGTAGACAAAATAAGATGACAGGAGCTGCAGAACAATATATGTATATATTGCGTGATGAATCTATGCACTGCAACTTTGGCATAGACTTAATAAATACTATAAAGCTAGAAAATCCTCATCTATGGACAACTGAGTTTCGTCAAGAAATAATTAGTTTATTTGAAAAAGCTGTAACGTTAGAATATGCCTATGCTGAAGATACTATGCCTAGAGGCATATTAGGATTAAATTCTTCAATGTTTAAATCATATCTTAGATTTATAGCTAATAGACGTTGTCAACAAATAGGTTTAGAACCACTCTTCGATCACGAAGATAATCCATTTCCTTGGATGTCAGAAATGATAGATTTAAAAAAGGAAAGAAATTTTTTCGAAACAAGAGTAATAGAATATCAAACTGGTGGAGCCCTAACCTGGGAATAACATCTTTTCTTAAATTAGTAATCTAATATTGCAAATACATTATTAGATTACTAATCTTAAACAAATTTATCTAATACCATGTAAACATGCCCAACCATCTTTAACTTTCCAAACAGATAATTTTATATAATTACTATAGGCTAATTTTATTGATTCAATTTGACTAGTAAGTATTCCTGATAAAAGTAAACTGCCACCAATTTCTACTCTTCTACTTAACTCTACAGCCAAAATTTGTAAAGGTTCCTTTAAAATATTGGCTACAACTAAATTATATCTTTCATCTTTTAACTCTGATGGAAGCTTAACATGTACAAGAACTTTGTTAATTTTTGCATTACTGACAGTAGTATCTATTGCTAAAGGATCAATATCCACAGCAACAGCCTTTTTTGCACCTAATTTCAAAGCAGTTATAGCTAAAATTCCAGATCCACAGCCATAATCTAGAACAGTACTATTATTTACAAGATTCGAATCCATCCATGATAGACATAAACTAGTAGTGGGATGTGACCCAGTACCAAAAGCCATACCAGGATCAATTCTTACGTATATTCTTTTATCTAAATTATCTTTTATATTAAGAACATGATTAATAGGAACTATTTTCAATTTATCTGTAATGTCAAAAACAGAAAAATTACTCTGTACTAAAGATACCCAATCAATATCTATAATTTTTTTTAAACTTATATTATCTACAACAAAACTATTTCCTAAATGATCTAAGGCATAATTTAAAACTTCTAATGGATCTAAATGTTCAGATATCAACACTGATAATTTATTTCTTTCCCATGATAAATTATGTAAAACAATACCAGGTTCTCCAAAAATTGGAGTCTCATAATCACCTCCTGCATCTGCATCCTCAATAGAAACAGAACAAGCTCCCACCAATAATAACTTATCAGATAATATCTCAGCATCTGAATGAAAACAATTAAGAACTAATTCATGCATAAAAATCTTAAAAAATCTGTTAAATACGTTGTGATATCTTTTGTTCTAGATAATGTATACTAGTTCCACCTTCTATAAATCTTGCATCTTGGAGTAATTCTCTATGCAAAGATATATTAGTAGAAATGCCTTCTACTACCATCTCAGACAAAGCTACTCTCATTCTAGACAATGATTGTTCTCTAGTATCTCCATATGTTATCAACTTAGCAATCATAGAATCATAATAAGGAGAAACAAAGTAACCATTAAAAACATGTGAATCTACCCTAACACCTGGACCTCCAGCCACATGCCAATTAGTTATTTGGCCAGGACTAGGTGTAAAATTAAAAGGATCTTCAGCATTAATACGACATTCAATAGCATGTCCTTTTATACTAATATCACGTTGCCGAAATCTTAATTTCTCACCAGCTGCTATTCTAATTTGTTCTTGTACTAAATCTATACCAGTAATTAACTCTGTAACCGTATGTTCAACCTGGATACGAGTATTCATTTCTATAAAATAAAACTCGCCATTCTCAAATAAAAATTCAAACGTACCTACGCCTCTATAATTCATTCTTTTACAGGCATCTACACATCTATTACCTATGCGTTCAATCAATTTTCTAGAAATATTAGGAGATGGAGCTTCCTCAATAACTTTCTGGTGTCGCCTTTGCATAGAACAGTCTCTTTCCCCTAACCATACAGTATTACGCATCTTATCAGATATAACTTGTATTTCAATATGCCTAGGATTTTCTAAAAATTTTTCTATATATACATCTATATTATTAAACGTTATTTCAGCTTCAGAACGAGTCATTGAAACAGCATTTAATAAGGCAGCTTCCGTATATACCACTCTCATCCCTCTACCACCACCACCAGCAGAAGCTTTGATTATAACAGGATAACCTATTTTCTTTGCAATATTCAAAATCTCTCGAGGATCTTCTGGCAAAACCCCATCTGAACCAGGTACAACAGGAACTCCAGATTCAAGCATCATCTTTTTAGCACAAATCTTGTCTCCCATTTGTCTAATAGTTTCTGGACGAGGCCCAATAAATACAAAACCACTTTTCTCTACACGTTCAGCAAAATTCGCATTTTCAGAAAGAAATCCATAGCCAGGATGAATTGCTTCAGCATCTGTTACTTCAGCAGCAGAAATAATAGCTGGCATATTTAAATAACTGTCTTTAGAAGAAGCTGGTCCAATGCAAACTGACTCATCTGCCAATCTTACATACTTTGCATCACTATCAGCCTCAGAATGTACAACGACCGTCTTAATACCCATCTCCCGACAAGCCCTCTGTATTCTGAGTGCAATTTCACCACGATTTGCTATTAGAATTTTTTCAAACATAAATTTATCAATCAATAATGAACAAATGCTGTCCATATTCTATTGGAGCACCATTTTCAACTAAAATTTCTTTTATAATACCTGTCCTTTCTGACTCTATTTCATTAAGCAATTTCATAGCTTCTATGATACACAAGGTATCTCCCTCCTTAACCATTTGCCCTATATGAACAAAAGGAGAAGTTCCTGGCGAAGATGACCTATAAAACGTTCCTACCATTGGAGCCTTAACTACATAAGAATTATCTACATTCTTTGTTACAGAATTATGATCTGATATAACAACTTCACTATTCAATGAATTAGAAATCGTAGATTGATTACCAGAATTTGGAGACTTAACTATCTTGATCTTTTCTTCTCCTTCTGTAATTTCAAGTTCAGTAATTGCAGACTCAGATACTAAATCTACTAACGTTTTTATTTTTACAAGATCCATTTCATATCCAAAAAGTGCTGAGGATTTTTACATAAAAATAGTTATTAATATATTAATATTCTATTGCATATCTCAATGCTGCTTCATAGCCATTTGGGCCAAGACCTGAAATCATTCCTAAAGCAATATCAGATAAATATGAAACATGTCTAAACTTTTCCCTCTTATATATATTTGAAATATGGACTTCTATAAAAGGAATACATACTGAAGATAAAGCATCACGTATTGCAATACTTGTATGAGTAAAAGCTGCTGCATTAATAATAATAAAATTAACTCTACTACTATATGCTGTATGGATATGCTCTATCATCCTGCTTTCACTATTCTCTTGATGAATAGAAAGATGCACATCAAATTGTTCTGCTATTTTTTCTAAATGAGAATTTATCTCTTGTAGAGTACTACTACCATATATATTTGGTTCTCTAGTACCCAATAAATTCAAATTTGGACCATGCAATAACAATATTTTTTTTGCCATAATAATATCAATCCTCTAGCAAAATAGTTATACTAAAAATATGTCAATAACCATGTATTATTTATAATAGACTATAGTTTATATTTGGAAAATGAGAATATATTTAATTTAAAAATGATAATTTTTATATAAATTAAATATAAAATTACTAATTATACTCTAATTTTACCTATCAAATATTTGCATAATTTGTAATTTACAGCATACATTACAAATAAGTAAAAATAATTTAAAATTATATAAAGACTATTTAATTAATAGAAATAAATAATACATGATTATAAACATTAGCTAATAAAATAGTAATAAAAATATAATAATATAAAAAATAAAAGCGTTATAGATAAATGGAATATAAACATGTATTTGCTTTATGAAGATAACGGCTGTCTAAAAACTGGCACCATAATATCTAAAACAGAGTCTAATCTGCTAGTAGAAACAGAACATGGCAAAAAAATTAAACTTAAAAATCATAGTTGTTTATTGCAATTTGATGATCCTTTACCTAGCAAATTAATAGAAGAAGCTACTGTTATAGCTAATAATATAGATATAAATTTTCTCTGGGAATGTGCCTCACAAGATATATTTTATGCGTATGAATTAGCAAATGAATATTTTGGTCATGATCCTAGTGCTGTTGAACAAACAGCGATACTACTTAAACTACATTATTCTCCTATTTATTTCTATAAAAAAGGAAACGCTCAATATAAATCAGCAACCAAGGATAAACTATTGCTAGCTCTAACAGCAATAGAGAAGAAAAAAATACAGGAGCAAGAAGAAAAAAAACTAGTAGAGGCACTAATTAGTGGAGAATTACCTCCCATAATAAAGGAAAATGCTCTTGATTTAATTATAAAACCTGATAAAAACACTATATACTGGAAAGCTTTAGAAAAAGCATCTGTTATTTTACATAAAACACCAGAAAAACTATTACTAGAATTAGGAGCCTGGCCTAATCTATTAACCTTTTTAAGAAAAAAATTTATAAAAAACAATTTTCCAAGTGGAATTGACTTTCAAGATAATATATCCGCAAACATTACAGATGACTTACCAATTTCAGATGCTGAAATCTACTCTATAGATGATATAAGTACTACAGAAATAGATGACGGAATATCAGTTAGTAAGATAGATGAAAAACTTACAAAAGTAGGCATACATATAGCAGCTCCTGCATTGGGCATACAACATGGTAGCATGTTAGACAAAATTGCAAGATCACGTTCTTCTACAATTTATTTGCCTGGAGAAAAGATAACTATGTTACCAAGCAAAGTAATAGAAGAGTTTTCATTGCACTCTGACAAATTATCACCTGCTATATCTTTATATGTTATATTAGACGACAATGGAATAATTGTAAAATCAGAGTCATTAATAGAAAAAGTTAAGATTAAAAAAAATTTACGAATTGCAGATATAGAAAATATATTTACAGAATCTAATCTTAATAATCTAGATGTAGATATTCCATTTTCCGATTGGATAAGACCATTATGGAAAATAGCACAACTTTTATCTCTAAAAAGAGAGCAAAGAAGAGGATATCCAGAAAACTTATCTCGTCCAGAATATAATTTTCGGATATGTGGTGATACTGATAATCCGAGTTCTATAATTACAATAGAAAAGAGATCAAGAAATAATCCTGTTAGTAGGATTGTAGCTGAATTTATGATTCTAGCTAATAGCGTATGGGCCAACTTATTAAAAGAATATGGAGTAACTGGAATATATAGGTCTCAACAAATGTTTGGAAGAGTAAGAATGAGTACAATCCCATTGCCTCATGAATATATTGGAGTTGATCAATATATTTGGAGTACATCCCCTCTAAGAAGATATATAGATTTAGTTAACCAATGGCAAATTATATCAATAATAAAACATAATGTATCTGCACGACTAGCATCTCCTTTCAAAAATAAAGATAGTAATTTATTTACTATAATTCAAGAATTTGAATTTAAATATAATGCAATTTGTGCATTTCAAAACGAGATTGAAAACTTCTGGTCTGTACAATGGTTAATACAGAAAAAAATAGAAATAATAAACGGATTCATAATAAAAGAAAACTTGGTCAAGATAGATGAAGTCCCTATTATTATAACAGTTGATAATCTTCCAAAGCTAGAAAAAGGAACACATATAAAAATTAGAATTATCTCAATCAATTCTTCTACACTAGAAATAAAAACTCAATATATAGAGAGTATTGATTGTGAAAGTTAATCAAAATTTTTGCTGTAAGTTTTACAATCAAAAAAATGACAATTAACAATAACCAATACACAAAACATCTATTTTAGCCTCTATTTTTTTAGGAAAGTATTATGCTTACACACAATATTCCTTGCTATGCAGTTGTTGGAAATCCTATAGAACATAGCAAATCACCAATAATACACAAAGCCTTTTCTATACAAACAGGAATATCTATAAAATATGATAAAATCCTTACATCAGAAGATAATTTCTCAAAAACAATAAAAAATTTCTTTGAATCAAATGGACTGGGATTAAACATAACAGTTCCTTTCAAAAAAAAAGCATTCGAAATAATCCCTTATAATAATATTTCTGAAAGAGCTAAACTAGCCAAAGCTATTAATACTATTTGGAAAAAAAATAATAATCTGTATGGATGTAATACAGATGGAATTGGATTATTAAAAGATCTTCATCGTCTGAATTTCAAATTAGAAAATACTAACATACTAATTATCGGAGCTGGTGGAGCGACCAGAGGAATTTTAGGACCATTAATCCTCGCTAAACCATCAAAAATACATATAGTTAACCGTACAAAAATTAATGCAGAAAACCTGTTAAATGATTTTACTCAATCATCACTAATAAAGACAAACTTAAACATAAGCTACGGAGGACTGAGTGAAACTGACTCAGATAAACCATGGGATATAGTCATTAATACTACAGCTAGCGAACTAAATGGAGAAGATTTAAATTTACCAAAATTAACATTCAATCCAAAGCAATCATTGGCATACGATATTATGTATAGTTCCCACAAAACTTCGTTCTTATTAAAATCTGAAAATGAAGGAGCTACACAATGTGTTGATGGACTAGGTATGCTAATAGAACAAGCAGCTGAGAGTTTTTTTATATGGCACGGAATTAGACCTGAAACCAATACCATTTTAAATGAACTAAGACAACTAATACAATAGAAAAATAATTCAATAAATTATGATTTTAACACATTATATTGGGAAAGAGATATATAAGTAAACAACTATATCTTTATTGTTCTTAACAAGTTTATTTAGTTTTTTCATTTGTAGAATACATAAATAACTTAAATGATGAATTGACACTTATAGAATTCCTAACTACTTATATGAAATTTTACCTATTGCTGTGTTAATAGGCGCAACTATATCAATAGCAAAGCTTTCTAGAAATCATGAGATTGTAATTTTAAGAACTTCTGGAATAAGTAATTTAAATTTTTAAAAATTTTATGGACTATAACAGTACCTATACTACTATTCTCTATAACATTATCAGAGTATATAATACCTACTTAAAGAATAACCATAAAAAATATTTTTCTAAAAATTTCTTAGATTATGTAGAAATAATAAGTTCACTAAATCACAAAACAATAATGTATAGCATATTAAACCCAGACCATATGTCCATGAATATGCCAGTTGATTATATGAATAATATAGCAAATCTTCAAATCGATACATATAAACACAAAGATGCTTTCTATAGAAGATTATCTAATCCTCTCGCATTCTTCATAATGATCTCAATAGTCATACATTCAGTTACTATACAATCAAGAGAAAATAAATTGGATAATGAGGTTTTTATATCTATAATTTTAGGAACCATTTTTTTGCTAATTAATCAACTATTCTCAAAGGAAAAAAGTGAAAGAAGAAAATACATGGGTTATTGGTGATGTACAGGGATGTTATTGTCATCTAAAAAAATTACTATCTCATGAGGAATTCATAAACAATTCAAATACTCGCTTCTGGTTTGCAGGAGATATTGTAAACCGAGGCCCAGATTCTTTAAAAACTATTGAATATATTATGTCTCTTGAGGAAAAAACAGTTTGTGTTCTTGGTAATCATGATCTAACTCTATTAGGTATTTTTGCTGGTTTAAAAGAACATTCTACATCAGATGATCTTAATGATATACTACACTCCCCTAACTCAACAAATATTATAAATTGGTTAAGACATAGACCATTAGCGCATTTTGAACATAATTATTTGATGGTCCATGCTGGAGTGTTGCCCCAATGGGATATTAATAAAGTTATCTCATTAGCATCTGAGATACAAACATTATTAAGAAGCACAAATTGGCAAAAATCTATAAAAAAAATTTTTGGAAATAAAGTGATTCGATGGAATGAAAATTTAACTGGAGGGAAAAGGATCCGTACTATAGCAAATGTATTAACTAGAATTAGATTTTGCAATGCTGACGGTAGTATGAATTTTTCTCAAAAAAAATCCCCAGAAAACCAAGAAACAAAACAACTAATACCATGGTTCAATATGCCAGATAGAGCAACTGAAAATATTAAAATAGTATTTGGACACTGGTCATCTTTGGGACTATTGATAAAAAAAAATATAATGTGCCTAGATAGTGGCTGTGTTTGGGGAAGGAAATTGACAGCCATGCGCTTAAAGGATAAAAAAATCATACAAACATCTTGCGCAGACCTACTAGGTAAATAATATAATACTTTATATAGATAGAGAATTGAAATATCTTTGCAAGATTAAAGCCGCAGCAATTGCATCATCATTCTTATCATTTTTTCCTAACAATGACTGTGCCTCAATGCTAGAATAGCTTTCATCTACTAGTTCTACTGCAACTTGGAACCTACCTTTTAATCTATTAGCAAATCTATAAATAGATGCCGTTATTACCTGTTCCGATCCATTAAGATCTAAAGATAATCCCACTACTACTCTTTTTACGCCCCAATAATTAATTAGATAGCCTAATCTGGCAAAACAATCATTTTTATTATGATTAGGAACTATTTCTAATGGTCTATAGGTAAAACTAAAAGTATTACCTATAGCAACACCAATTTTCTTTTCTCCATAATCAAAAGCCAAAATTATTTCTTTTTCCATAAAAAACGAAATCAAATTAATGAAGATGATAACAATTAAATTTCCATCAATTCAAAATCTTCTTTCCTAGTCCCACATTCTGGACAAACCCAGTTCGGTGGAATATCTTCCCATTTTGTTCCAGGAGCTATTCCATCCTCAGGAAAACCAGTGTTTTCATCATATACCCAACCACAAATCAAACACATCCATGTGCGCATATATAAACCCCTAGAAATAAAAAATGTATAATGAAGAATCCTAGTTTAATAATAATTAAATATTAGTAATTGAATAATTACTAATATTGTAACTAAAAATTTATTTAATGAATACATAATATGCAAAAATCAAAATTACCAATTGGGCTATATGGAATAACCCCAGAATGGGATGACACTAAAAAACTTATCAAAGCAGTAATTAGTGCAGCTGAAGGTGGAATGAAAATACTACAATTAAGAAGAAAAAAAACAACATATGAAAAAATAAAGCTGCAAATAAGTGAACTATCTAAAGTATGTCAAGATGTTAATGTTAAATTTATAATAAATGATTTCTGGGAACTTGCCTTAGAATATAAGACTGATGGATTTCATCTTGGAATTGATGATTTTGATTTCAATAACATTAAAAATAAATTTGATAAAAACTTTATAGTAGGCGTCTCTTGTTATAATGATATAAATAGAGCAAAGATGCTAATACAAGCGGGAGTAGATTATGTTGCATTTGGAGCTGTATTCAACTCAAACACCAAACCACTAGCTTGTCATATTTCTCTAAATGAAATTAAAGAAGCTAGAAACAGAATTAATATCAACAAACCTTATTCAATAGTGGCTATAGGGGGAATTAATATAGATAATGCAAAAACAATTATTGAGTCCAATGTAGATAATATTGCGGTGCTAAATGGACTTTTTGAGTCTAATAATATTTTTGAAACAGCCAAAACTCTTTCTTCTTATTTCATAAAAAGAGACTAAGATAATGACAAATAATGCAGAAATTTTCAAAAAAGCTTCTAAATTTATTCCTGGGGGAGTAAACTCACCAGTTCGTGCCTTTTTATCTGTTGGAGGCACTCCTAAATTTATAGAGAAAGCATCCGGACCTTATATTTGGGATATAGAAGGCAAAAAATATATTGATTATGTTGGTTCTTGGGGTCCTGCCATCCTTGGACATGCACATCCAGAAGTAATCGAAGCAGTAACAAAAACAGCACAACTCGGACTTTCATTTGGAGCTCCAACAAAAGGTGAAGTAATTCTCGCTGAAATGTTAGTATCAAGAATACCTTCTATAGATAAAATCCGCTTAGTAAACTCTGGAACAGAAGCTACAATGACAGCTATTCGTTTAGCTCGAGGATATACAGGAAGAACAAAGATAGTAAAATTTGAAGGGTGTTATCATGGACATTCTGATAGCCTATTAGTAAAAGCTGGATCTGGACTGCTAACTTTTGGAAATCCAAGTTCTGCAGGGGTCCCTGACAATTTTGTAAAAGATACAATAAGTTTAGAATACAATAATAGCGATATAGTAAAAGAAGTTTTTCAAGAATATGGTCATGAAATAGCTTGCATAATCGTAGAACCCATTGCAGGCAACATGAATATGGTCAAACCAAAAAAAGGATTCCTAGAAGATCTTAGAACTATAACTAAACGACATAAATCACTGCTTATATTTGATGAAGTAATGACAGGTTTTAGAGTAGGACCCACTGGGGTACAAGGGATATTAAATATATCACCAGATATTACCACTTTTGCAAAAATAATAGGTGGAGGAATGCCAATTGGTGCAATAGGTGGCAAAAATGAAATCATGAGTCACCTTGCACCAGAAGGAAAAGTTTATCAAGCAGGTACTTTATCAGGCAATCCTGTAGCTGTTGCGGCTGGTATTAAAACATTAGAAATAATAGCAAGATCTGGTTTTTATGAAAAACTTTCTACTCAAACAGAAAAACTATCTAAAGGTTTACAGGAAATTGGCAGAAAAAATGGATTCAAAATATCATCAGATTATATTGGAGGTATGTTTGGCCTTTATTTTTGTGAAAAAATACCAACTTCATTTGCAGAAACAAAAAACTTTAATAGTGATCTTTTCAAAAAATTCTTTAATAATATGTTAAATAAAGGAGTATATTTATCACCATCTGCATTTGAAGCTGGATTTGTATCTTCTTCTCATACCGATAATATTATTGAAGAAACTCTACATATAGCAGATAAATCATTCAAAGAGATCTTATCAGTTTGATATAAATTAAATCTCTATATTATCTATCAATCTGGTGTTGCCTAAGGTGGCAGCACCTAAAACTACTAAAGGTATTTTGCTTTTAATATCCTCAATATTTAAAACAGACAAATCAGATCTCCTACGAATAGCAATATAGTCAGTTTTCCATCCTCGAGCATTTAATTTTAAAGAAGCTTTATTCTCTAATTCTCTAAATTGATCTAATTTTAAATCAGGATATAAACTAATATGCTTCTTAATGCTAACTAGTGTATTATACAAATAAGTAGCTTCAATTCTTTCTGATTGACTTAGATACCTATTTCTTGAAGAAAAAGCTAAACCATCACTACAACGCACAGTTTCTTGACCTATAACTTTAATAGGCAATCTAAATTGGCTACACATATTCTCAACAATAACAAACTGTTGAAAATCTTTTTTACCTAAAATAACTATATCTGGATTAATATTTGAAAAAAATTTTAAAAGAACAGTACATACTCCAGAAAAAAAATTTGGTCTGAATTTACCTTCTAAATCATCAGCAATAATCTTTGCAGGTTGAACATAAAAATTCTGTTCAAATGGGTAAACCTCATCCTCTTGAGGAATAAATAATAAATCGACTGAATTAGTTTTGGACAATAAATTTATATCGTGGTCAATTATTCTTGGGTACTTTTCAAAATCTTCTTTTGGGCCAAATTGCAAACGATTCACAAAAATACTAGTAACAATACACTGACTATTATTCTTTGCCGTATCAATTAATCTTAAATGGCCATCATGAAGACTACCCATTGTTGGAACAAAAGATATTGATGAATTGATTTTTTTTAAATGCGCACGCATTTCTTCAAATGAATTTACAATTATCATATTTTCAATATTTGAAATAATAATTTATAGAAATATATGTATATAAATCAGTCAACTTGATATACATATGGTTTTTGTGGAACTCTTGCATAATCAAAGTCATTTTTTAATTGTTTGTCTGTAACTCTGTCCCATAAAATTGAACGTCCAGTATGTTGCTTTAATTCTATATTTGGATTTGCCTGTTTAAAATTGCGCAAAAAAATAGTAATTTCTGACTCATATTGATTTGACATTAGTATCTCCACATAAATATTTTCTGAGTAAAACACTTGAGACATAAATAAAACCATGCATGCAAAAAATAATAGTATTACTCTATATATGAATTAAGGTTAAACTCAAAAAATTAAAATAATATAAAACTTAATAAGTTATATATAATATACACAACAAAAAAAATCCTAACACATTATTAATAATAGTTTAATCTAACTATTATTAGAATAAAAAATTATTAATAGCGATATATAAATATATTTAGTCAACTTATTATAATACTTAATAACTATTGTTTTGACTTTTATAAAATCTAATAATAAAATAGCATGTTAACAGGACAAAAAATTGTCTGTGAACATAATAGTCTATTAATAATAAAATCAAACTAAAAATTTTTAGCTAAATAAATTAGATACTTATATATAAGCATTCTGCATAACAAATAAGGGAATTCCATGTACGCGGTCATAAAAACTGGTGGAAAACAATATCGTGTAACCACTGGCCAAAAAATTAAGATAGAACAGATACCTGCAGACATTGGGCAAGAGATTATAATTAATCAAATTCTTTTGTTGGAATCTGATGGAAAAGTAATCATTGGCACTCCTACAATATCGGGAGCAACAGTAAAAGCCACAATCCTTGCACAAGGCAAACACGACAAAATAAAAATATTTAAAATTAGACGTCGCAAACATTACCAAAAACATCAAGGTCATAGGCAAAAATATTCTGAAATTATTATCAAGGAAATTTGTACAAATTAGTTTCTAAGAAATTAAATTAAAACTTTAGGGTATTAAAGATGGCACATAAAAAAGGCGGAGGCTCTACTCGAAATGGGCGTGACTCAGAATCAAAAAGATTAGGAGTTAAAATGTTCGGCGGACAACAAATTACCGCTGGATCAATAATTGTTCGCCAAAGAGGAACAAAATTTCATCCAGGAATTAATGTAGGAATAGGTAAAGACCATACATTATTTGCTTTAAAAAATGGAATAATACAATTTAAAGTAAAAGGTCTACTAAAGAAACAAACTGTTTCAGTTTTATAAAAAAACTTTTCTTTGTTTCATAATAAAATCGCCTAATATATTAATAATAATAATTAGGCGATTTTATTATGAAAATGCTCTTAAATAACGATAAATATGAAATTTGTAGATGAGGTAACAATTGATGTTATCGCTGGGAATGGCGGTAATGGAGTAGCTAGTTTTAGAAGGGAAAAATTTATTCCTAAAGGAGGTCCGAATGGAGGAGATGGTGGAAGAGGAGGAAGCATACATGCAATAGCGGATGAAAATATAAATACTCTAGTAGATTTCCGTTACACCAGGACCTTTAAAGCAAAAAATGGTGAAAATGGAAGAGGCTCAGATAAATATGGAGCTGCAGCTGAAGATATTTTTATTAAAGTTCCAGTCGGAACCTTAATAAAAAATGCTAATACTAATGAATTATTGGCAGACCTTAATAAACATGGAGATATTATTACCTTAGCAAAAGGCGGTCGCGGAGGATTAGGTAATTTGCACTTTAAATCAAGTGTAAATAGAGCTCCTCGTCAGTTTACACTTGGTGAAAAAGGTGAAAATTATAAAATTCAATTAGAATTAAGAATTCTAGCTGATGTTGGTTTATTAGGATTGCCAAATAGCGGCAAATCTACATTAATATCAAAAATATCAAATGCACGACCAAAAATTGCTGAATACCCATTTACTACGTTATATCCAAATTTAGGTGTGGTACGCGTTTCAGAATCACATAGTTTTACTGTAGCAGATATTCCAGGTCTTATACCAGGAGCCTCAACAGGAGCAGGTCTTGGTCACTTATTTTTACGTCATTTAACTAGATCTATACTACTACTACATATTATCGATATTTCATCAATAAACTATGAAAAAAATCTTAGCAAAATTGAGCAAGATTTTAAAGATATTCTTCTAGAATTATCCTCTTACAGTAATGATTTAACACAAAAACAAAGATGGCTGATACTGAATAAAAGTGATCTAGTACTAGATCAGAATATACATGAATTAGAATGTAATATTCAGAAACAACTAAAATGGAATGGTCCTATATTTACGATATCAGCTATAACTAAAAATGGATTAGAAAAACTAATATATGCAATCCATAAATATTTACTCACAATTAAAGAAACTTAGCACTTACACACTAAACAATTATCATCTTTATCAAATTTGGATATTTTAAAACTCATATTAAGAATATTTAAATGAAGAAGTTTTCCTATTAAGCTCTCATCCTCACTACCTATTCCTGCTAGGATCTTTATTGTTTCAGAAGCTTGTATGCTACCTACTATACCAACTACAGGAGCAAAGACTCCTGTAGTTGAACAATTCTCATTCTCCAATAAATCTACATTTTCAGATGGAAAAAGACAGTTGTAGCAAGGATTGTTTTGATTCCTTAAATCATACACACTTACTTGACCACTAAAACGTATAGCAGCACCTGAAACAAGTATTTTCTTAAACTTGAAACACATTCTATTTAGTAAATACCTAGTTTCAAAATTATCAGAACAATCTAATACTACATCTATAGGAGCTAAAATATTATTTAGCAATTCCTCATTAACTCTGGAATGAAAAACGGTAACATTGACCTCAGGATTAAGATCTAAAATAGTCTTTCTTGCAGAATCAACCTTTAACTGTCCGATTCTTTTAGAATTATGTAGAATTTGCCTTTGTAAATTACTAACATCAACTACATCATTATCTATTAAAGTCATATTTCCAATACCAGAAGAAGCTAGGTAAATAGATGCTGATGAACCTAAACCACCTAAACCTACTACTAGTATATTCGAGTTCATGATTTTTTTCTGTTGGTCAACACCATAATTCTCTAGTAAAATATGGCGGGCATATCTCATTAACTGTTGATCATTCATTTAGTCATACTCTTAAAATTATTTACAGATACTCTTCTAACCATTTTTTCTGCTATCCTAATTATTTGTTAGAAGATCGGAAAAAATATGTATTGCTTGTTTCAATTGGAAATCATTATCATCACTAAAATTAAAATCCTTTCTAATATAAAATCTATCAGATTGTTGTTCTTGCGCATCCATTTCTGACAATGAAGTATCGTTAATATTATTCAAGTGTCCTTTTAAATCTATCTCTCTTCTTTTAAAAGTTGACTTATTACTATGATTCTCTGTGAGGATATAATCTGGATGTATACCTCTTGCCTGTATAGACTTACCTACAGGAGTAAAGTATCTTGATATTGTTAGCTTCAATCCTGTGGAATTATCTAATGGTAAAACAGCCTGAACAGAACCTTTACCAAATGTGATTTCACCAAAAATCTTTGCCCTTTCATAATCTTGTATAGCCCCAGCGACTATTTCTGAAGCAGAGGCAGATCCAGAATTTACTAAAACCAACATAGGAATATTTCTAAGTAAAGATCTAATATTAGCAAAAGAACTATAACGATCTTCATTACAAGAGAAATAATCAATATTTGAGTCTACTGTCCTTCCTCTGGTTGATACAATTAAAGTATCAGAATCTAAAAAAATTCCTGCTACTTCTATAGCACTACTGAGAAGACCTCCAGGATTATCTCTTAAATCTAAAATCAAAGCCTTGATTTTTTTCTGATTATTCTTTTGTTTAAAATGCTCAATCATTTCTAGCATGGTCTTGTCCTGGAAATGCATGATGCGCATATATAACATATCACCATTCATTATTTTACTTCTAACACTATCTATTTTAACAACATCACGAACAATATTAAACACTAGAATTGTATCTGGATTCTGCCTCAATATATTCAATACAACTGATGACCCTGGTTCTCCTCTCATCATTTTTACTGCTTCATGTAAAGTCATACGTTGAGTTAGCATATGGTCAATTTTGATTATCTGATCTCCTTGATTTATTCCTGCCAAATCGGCAGGAGATCCTTCAATAACAGATACAACATTTATAAGACCATCAACAAAGCTAACCTCAATACCAAGCCCTCCAAATTTACCATCAGTAACTGACTGAATTTCTTTATAATCATCAATATTTAAATAAGAAGAATGTGGATCTAAATTTGAAATCATGCCAGATATAGCATTATCTATCATTACTTTATCATCAATATTCTCAACATAATTATTCTTAATAATAGCAAAAACATTACTAAAGTACCTAAGTTCATCTAATGGTAGAATAGAGTAACTTTTTTGAGGTAAATTACCTGACCTAGCATTAAAAAATAGAATTATAAAACAACAACATAATACTAAAAAAATAAATAATCTTCTAATTTTCATTCATTATTCACTGACAAAATCTTATATAATTTTCATGATCAATGTTATACGTTAATCTATGCTTTACCTTGGTTTCTAACCGCATCTAAAGATTTCTCTATATCCCCTGAATTCCCAAGATAGTAGCTCCGAATTACTTTCAAGTCCTTATCTAACTCATATACTAGAGGCTGACCCGTTGGAATATTCAAATTCATTATATCTTCATCAGGTATATTATCTATATGTTTTATTAAAGCCCTCAAACTGTTGCCATGAGCAACTACAAGAACATTTCTTCCTGAACGTATAGCTGAAGATATAGACTCATTCCAGAAAGGCACTACTCTATTTACAGTATCTTTTAAACATTCAGATAAAGGCAGATATTTTTCTGGAATTTTGCTGTATCTAGAGTCAAATCTAGGATGACGACTATCTTCCAAAGATAAAGGCTCAGGAGCAATATCATATGAACGTCGCCATATTAATACTTGCTCCTCTCCATATTTCTTAGCCGTATCCGATTTATTTAAACCCTGTAATTGTCCGTAATGCCTTTCATTAAGACGCCAACTCAAACCTATAGGAGTATGCATAATATCCATACTATCTAAAGCTATCCATAAAGTCCTTATTGCTCTTTTCAACATAGAAGCATAAGCCAAATCAAAATTATAACCAGCCTCCTTCATAAGGAGGCCAGCTTTGTTAGCTTGTTGACGTCCTTTTGTTGTTAAATCAACATCAGACCACCCAGTAAATCGATTTTCTGCATTCCATTCACTTTCTCCATGGCGCATTAAGACCAACTTATACATAAATAACTCCAAAAATATAATATTTATTAACAATAAAATTATTTTATAATGAAATACTATTAAATATTAATTTAAAATTAAATGAAACATTAAGTATAATGATCAATTGCACCTATTTAAAGGATATTAAGTGAATTTCATAAATTTTGTTACTCAAACAAAAAATATATTTTTTTTTGCATCTGCTCTATTAACAGGTATCTATCTAGTAGTAATAAGCAATAAGAAAAATATTTTTGCAATTAATGTCTTAGAAACAATAAATTTAATTAATAATAAGCATGCAATTATTCTAGATCTAAGAATATATTCTAATTTCCAGAAATATCATATAGCACAATCTATAAATATTCAGATCGATAGTTTGGACTCATATTTAAAAAATATTTCTCAAGATAAGAATATTATATTTATACATGATGATAATAGCTTCATAGAGAAATTAATCATGAAATTGAGAAAAGAAGGTTTTATAAATACATTTTATCTGTCAAATGGTATGGATGCGTGGATTAGTAATGACCTGCCTGTGATTAAAGACCTAGACAAAAAATAATACTATATCCCTAACTATAAAATACTAAGTAATTAGAAAAAACATAAAATGAACCAAAAAGCAAAATTTAGTTTACAACGTATATATCTAAAAGATCTATCTATAGAAATGCCAAATGCACCAAAAATATTTATCAATCTAGATAAATATAAAATAGATGTTAATATTCAAGTAGATACCATTAAACTATCTGAAAACATCTTTGAATCCAGCATAACATCAATAGTTAAAGCAACAGTGGATGAAAAAATTATTTATATAATAGAAGCAACACAAGCTGGAATTTTTGAATTTGCAAATCTTAGTCAGCAATATATAGATGAATTATTAAGTACAAACTGTTATTCAATAATATATCCTTATTTAAGAGCAAACGTTTCTGATTTTATATCAAGAACATCACTACCTTCCGTCAATTTGGAAGAACTAGATTTCAATTATTTGTATAAAAACAGTACTGATTAGATTATATATTTTTATAAAATATGGATATTGATATTACAAATAAAAAAAAATCTTTAAATGTACTCGTTCTTGGTTCTGGTAGCTGGGGAACATCACTTGCTCTAGCCACTAATAAAAACTATAGCACCTGTTTATGGTCAAGAGATAGTAACCAAGTACAAAACATGTATAAAAATAAAGAAAATTCTAAGTACTTACCTGGAATAAAATTACCTACTAACCTTAAAATTACAGATGATATAGATAATTCTTTGTTAACATTAATAAATAAAGAAAATAAATCTTTGATTATAGTAAGCGTACCTATATCTGGCATCAAAAATATTTGTTCTATATTACTAGAAAAAATAACCAAGTTAAATCTCATAGATACTCCAATTATTTGGACATCTAAAGGATTTGAAAATAATAGCAGTAATTTATTGCATGAAATCATAGAACAAAATTTAAACATAACAAATTTGAAATATGGAATTCTTTCTGGTCCTTCTTTCGCAAAAGAAGTAGCATTAGAACTACCCACTGCTCTAACCATTGCTAGCAAGAATACTGAGGTTTGCGAATTAGTTATACGAGCTTTACATAGTAAATCATTACGCGTTTATGCTAGTAACGATATAATTGGAGTCGAAGTAGGAGGAGCTTTAAAAAATGTTATTGCAATAGCCTGTGGTATTTCAGATGGACTTAAGCTTGGTTCGAATGCCAGAGCTGCCCTTATAACAAGAGGGCTACACGAGATAAAACGTTTTGGAATTGCATTAGGCGCGCAAGAAAATACCTTCTTAGGATTATCTTGTTTGGGAGATTTAGTTCTAACATCCACAGGTGATTTATCAAGAAATAGAAATATAGGAATTCAAATTGGACAAGGTTTTCCAATTAAAAATGTAATAAATTCTAATATTACAACTGAAGGTGTCAAATGTGCTCTTGCTATAAAAAATAGAGCAAAAAAATTAAATATAGAGCTACCAATTATAGAAACTGTTTGCTCAATATTGTTTGAACAATTAGATCCAAAACAAGCAGTATCCATATTATTACAAAGAAAGTCAAAATATGAGAATATTTAAATTTGTTTTTTAAAAGATCCATTATAATCATTCTGACGCCATGCTTCATATATTGCTACGGCCACAGCATTTGATAAATTTAAACTTCGCTGTGTAATAAGCATAGGAATTTTTAAAAGCTGATTGTTTTTCAAAAAATGAATATCTTGTTTGGCAAGACCTGCTGTTTCTCTACCGAATATAAACACATCACCAGGACAAAATTTAGTATCTGAAAAACTGTTTTCTGCTTTCGTAGTAAAAGCAAAACACCTATCAGTACTAATACCAATAAAATCTAATGCATTATCCAAACTTTCATGTAATCGAACTGGCTGCCATTCATGATAATCTAAGCCAGCTCTTTTTAATTTTGCATTATCCATATCAAAAGAAATAGGCTTGACCAAATGTAAAAATGATCCTGTATTAGCACATAACCTAATAATATTACCAGTATTAGATGGTATTTCTGGAGAAACTAATATTATATTAAACATAGCTATAAAATTAATAATGTATGATAAAAATAATTATTACATAAAAAACTTAATGAATAATCCTTAAACAACTAATTATATGAAAAAAAAATTACATAAAAACATAGATCCTAGTCATGTTATTAAACAATTTACAAAACGAAGAAATCTAGCAAAAGCTCAATTCCTACATAGTGAAATAGCTACTAGAATGATTAATAATTTAAAATTTATCAAAATAATACCAGAAACCATACTAGACGTTGGATGTGGATCTGGTGAAAACATTAATTTATTAAGATCTTTATACAAAAAAAGCAATTATATAGGCTTAGATAATTGTTCTACCTTACTAAATGAATCAATCAAACAGTTTAAAACATTAAATTTTTTCATAAAAAAATTATTAACAAGAGAAAAAAGTCCTTCTTTTATTCAATCTGATATGTCTTCAACGACTTTCGATAAAAATTCATTTGATCTAATATGGTCTAATCTTTCTATACATTGGCATCCGATGGTTTATAATGTATTCGAAGAATGGGATAGGATAATAAAACCTAACGGCTTAATAATGTTTTCTTGTTTTGGCCCAAACACTTTAAAAGAAATTAGACTAGCTCTAAAAATGGCAAAATTAAATACTAAAATGATGGATTTTATTGATATGCATGATTTTGGTGATATGTTATTAGATATCGGATTCGAAAATCCAGTTATGAGTCAGGAAACAATAAATCTAACATACCAAACTCCACAAAATTTAATAAAAGATATTCATAATCTTGGAGGCAATCCTTCAAAAGAACGAAAAACTAGTCTTACTAGCAAAAAATGGATAAATAATTTATATGAACAAATAGACAAACAACGAGATCAATCAAATTCAATCAATCTTACAATCGAAATAATATATGGACAAGCATGGAAAAAAACAGAGAACTATTGTAACAAGCAGGTAAAAATTATTCCAATTAAAAAGATATTTTAAGTTTTATCTACATTTCTTTTACGAGAAGTTGTAGTGATACCTAATTGTTTTAGTTTCCTATATAGATGTGTACGTTCTAACCCTGTTCTTTCAGAAACTCTAGTCATACTATAACCATCTTTCATCAAATGATACTCAAAATATACTCGTTCAAAAGCATCTCTAGCATCTCTTAGCGGTAAGTCTAATGATACACTACCTAGTTTACAACCAGCATTGTATTCAATAGGGACTAGACATGACTCTACCCAAGAAGAACTATTTTTACTAGCAACAGTCTCTTTAACCATCTTCCTAGCTGTCTTTACATCAGGTAATATTGTCCTATTATGTGATAAACCAGCAGAAACTGTTTTTAATAATCGTTGTGGAGATATTGGTTTTTCTAAAAAATCTGTAGCCCCAATTCGAGTAGCTTCTACAGCAATATCTATACCTGCATGCCCACTCATCATGATTACAGGCATATCCAATAAACCCTGTGATATCCACTCCTTTAAAAGGCTAACGCCATCAGTATCTGGCATCCATATATCCAACAACACAAGATCTGGCCTTGAACGTAAACGAGCTTCTCGAGCTTGTGCTGCATTCTCTGCCTGTTCGACAGAATGACCTTCATCATATAAAACTTCCGACAATAATTCTCGGATTCCAATTTCATCATCAACCACCAGAATTCTGGCCATATACTTGTCACCTATACCAATCTATCATTTAACCTTCAAATATAACATATTGAACTAATCATTCACAGATCTTAGTCACCAAATTTATCAATAATCGTATCATGCATGATCTAATTTTATATAAATCTTATTCATAAGACTTATATAATAATTTAGTAATAATCATAAAATATAAAATACACTGCAAATAATTTTATAAAAATTATATATAGCATTATAGATATACACAACATTGCTTTTTTAATTTTTATATCTAATCAAAATATAATATTTTTCAAGTTTCGACCTTAGTCAATAAAGCAAAGAAAAAACCGTCATGACCGACTGTTAAAATATTATTTCTAGTAGGTAAAATTTGACCTGGAGAGTCTAAAAGAAAAGCATCTTTATGTTTCTCTAAAAATAATAAAACCTGATAAATACATTCCTCTGGAAATATAGAACAGGTGCTATATAAGAAACGTCCTCCTGGGAGCAATGTCTTCCAAAGAGAGTCTATTATTCTACTTTGGACCAATCTAGCAGTTTCTACATCCTCTTTTTTCTTTATCCATCTTATATCAGGATGTTTTCTAACAATACCTGATGCTGTACAAGGCACATCTGCAAGAATAATATCAAATAATTTTCCGTCCCACCATTGGTCTATTTGCTGGGCATCTCCCTCTATAATCTTGATTTTCTTAGAAAATAAATTTAAACGATCCAAATTTTCCTGCAAACGCCCTAACCTAAATTTATTAGAGTCTAAAGCTACTAAATCAATTTCAGCTAATTCTAGCAAATGAGATGTTTTGCCACCTGGAGCAGCACAAGCATCCAAGACTTTCATTCCATCCCTAACACACAACAAAGAAGCTGCCAATTGTGCCCCAGGATCTTGCACTGACCACATACCTTCTTGGAATCCTGGTAACTCTTTAATAGAATAGGATTTTCCAAGCACAATGCCACTAGATCCAAAAGCTTTAGCTTCAAAACCATTGTCATTAAAAAGACTTAGTACATTATCTCTATGCCTATTTTTCATATTAACTCGTAATGTCAATGGAGCCTGAGTATCCGCACAAGATAATATTTCTTCCCATCGACTTGGATAATTATTTTTTATTTTTTCTATCCACCATTCTTGGTAATTCCAAATAGCCTGAGAAGATTTTTTTGCTAAAATTGATATTTCTAAAACATTTCTTAAAAAAGATCGTAGACTAGCATTCAACAATCCTTTATATGGCCTAAGAAATGGAATAGAATTAGCTACTCGAACACTTTCATTCACTATCGTAAAATCTCTATAAATTGGAACTTGTAAATCTAAGTTTCTGTTATAAAGTGACGAAAATTTTAATAAAGTTAATGACAATAGAAATAAAGATCGAAAAAGTCTATTTGGATAAGTTTTGACTAAATGCTTACCAACAAAATCAGCCCAACCTAAATTCCTAAGAGCATGAAAAGTTAAAGACTGCACCGATGGTCTGATATGATAATCAAGATTATCTAAAAACAAGTTCAATGAATGACCATTTAATACCTCATCTAAAGCGCAAGAAGATACATATATCTGCAAAGATAACTTATCACTTTTAAAATGAAATTTATATATAGGTTCCATATATGTAAACTATTTTGAATATTCTAAATCTATAACTTTCATACCTAATGATAATCTATCCTTATGACCACGAATAAAATCTGATACGCTACATTTATTACAACCTGACTTCTGAACTTCCTTTAAACGTAAAATACCCTTACCTGTCGATATATCTATACCTTTATGAACATTAATATCTACAATTACTCCTGATGGTCCCTCAAAACTAGAATTAAAAGCTAAGGCTTGCCATACTTTTATTGGTTTATTAAAAGTTGGTAATCTAACTATAGCTCCTGGAAATGGATTTAAAGCTCTTATCTTTCTTTCTAAAGAGAAAGCATCATTTGAAAAAATTAATATTGACTCTGATTTCTCAATCTTTTTAGCATAAGAAACTCCATCTTTCGGTTGAGGATGAGCATGTAATTTGCTAAAATTTTCAATAACATAAATAAGAGATTTAACACCTTCAGAAGCTAATCTTGCCTCAAGATCTTTAGAACAGAAACTATCCAAAATAGGAATTTTAGACTGCAATAAGATGCATCCTGTATCTAGGCCAGGATCCATTTTTATAATTGTAATACCACTATATTTATCACCATTTTCAATAGCTCTTTGTATAGGAGCAGCGCCTCTCCACCTAGGTAATAAACTAGCATGAACATTAATACATCCCAATTTCGGCATGTTAAGCAGCCAAGAAGGCAAAATTAAGCCATATGCTACTACAATAACAATATCTGGAATTTCCTTATTTAAAAAATCTCTCAGATCATCAGATAAATCTTCCTTTCTTAAATTAGAAGGTTGAAAAATCTTTAAACCATTTTCTAAAGCAACCTGTTTTACAGGACTACTTGTTAACTTCATCCCTCTACCAGAAGGACGATCAGGTTGTGTAAAAACTGCAGAAATGTCATAACCCAATGACAGTAAATGTACTAGATGAAATCTAGCAAAATCTGAAGTTCCAGCAAAAATTATACGCATATTTATTAAACTATTATTAAGAAGTTTTATTTTTTAACTTATTAAGTTTTTTTATTCTATTAAAAATGCGATCTCTTTTAAGAGAAGATAAATAATCTATAAAAAGTCTACCATTTAAGTGATCTATCTCATGTTGTATACATCTTGACAATAAACCACAAGCATCAATCGTTTTTGCGACTCCATATTGATCATATGCCTTACAAATTATACTATAAGATCTTGGAACTTTTTCATAAGTATCAAGCACAGACAAACATCCCTCTTCTGATAATTCTTTTGTATCACTACAAGTAACTATTTCTGGATTAATTAACACCATCAAATTATTGCGCTCTTTTGAAATATCTATAACAATAATTCTCTTATGAATATCAACTTGTGTAGCAGCCAAACCTATACCATTGGAATGGTACATAGTATATGCCATATCTTCAACAATTTTAATTATCTGCTCATTAAAATTTATAATGTGATCTGCCACTATATTTAAGCGGTTATCTGGATATTGAAGAATAGGAAGTAACATCATTGATTTAAAAATAAATAATTGAAAGACTGTCTCTTTTAAGATCATAATCTGTAAAATTTGCTTAACAGTCAATAATAATACGATATTATTTTTTATTTTGTTACTTTTTTATACATATACTATGAATAACGACAAATTTCTAGAAGAAAGATTAGAATCAATTAATGAAAGAATAACAAAAACATGTCAAAGAACTGGGTGTGATAAACAAATCTCTATTTTGCCTGTTAGTAAAACTTTTAATTCTGAAATTATTGCAAAAACTATACAGGTTCTTAAAATGAAGAGATTTGGGGAAAATAGAGCACAAGAAATAAAAACTAAATACCATGATTTATTAGAACATAATATTGAATGGGTTATGATAGGTAATCTACAACTTAATAAAGTAAATTCAATAATAAATTGTATAGGAGAAATACAATCTTTAGATAGACTTGAATTAGCCAAAGCTATTAATAATCAGCTTCAAAAAAACAACAAAACAATAAAAGCCTTGGTTCAAATTAAAACTTCTCCAGAACCAACAAAACATGGAATTTATCCAGACGATTTACTAACATTCCTTCAAAAGATATCTGATAATTTTCCAAGAATAAAAATTTCTGGCCTTATGACAGTTGCCGAACTAACTGAAGACAAAGATAAAATAAGATCATGTTTTCGAACAATTAGAAAGTTAAGAGATAAAATTTCGAAGTATAATATAGCATCAGTAAATATGGACAATCTTTCTATGGGTATGAGTAAAGATTTTGAAATAGCCATTGAAGAAGGTTCTACAGAGATAAGATTAGGATCTATTCTCTTCGGACATAGATAATTACAATCCATAATAAATTTAATATTTTATTAAAATGAAATAAATTATTATTGTATTATCTTTGATAAGCATTTTAATTTTAACCTTTTATATTCTACAAATATGTCTACAGATTATTTAAAACGTATACTTACAGCAAAAGTGTATGATGTCGCTCGTGAAACACCATTAGAGGCTATGCCTTTACTTAGCAATCGCATTTCAAATAATATTTTCATAAAACGTGAAGATACTCAACCAGTTTTTAGTTTTAAGCTGAGAGGAGCTTACAATAAAATGGCTAATCTCCCTCCTGAAGCCATTAAACATGGAGTTATAGCAGCATCAGCTGGAAACCATGCTCAGGGAGTTGCTTTATCAGCAAAAAAAATGGGATGTCGTGCTGTTATAGTAATGCCAACAACTAGCCCTCAATTGAAAATAGATGCAGTCAAAAGACTAGGAGGAGAAGTTGTTCTAGTAGGAGAAAGCTATACAGATTCTTACAATCATGCTGTTTTATTAGAAAAAGAAGAGAAATTAACATTTGTACATCCATTTGATGACCCAGATGTAATTGCTGGGCAAGGAACCATTGGGATGGAAATACTAAATCAACATACTAAACCTATAGAAGCTATATTTCTAGCCGTAGGTGGTGGAGGTTTGATCTCTGGAGTAGCTGCTTATGTTAAGCAATTACGTCCTGAAATAAAAATAATAGGTGTACAAACAGAAGATTCAGATGCTATGTATCAAAGCATTAAGGCTGGTAAAAGAGTTGAATTAAAAGATGTCGGCCTATTCTCTGACGGAACAGCGGTAAAATTAGTTGGAAAAGAAACTTTCAGACTAGTACAAAAATATGTTGATGATTTTATTATAGTTAATACAGATTCCATATGTGCTGCTATCAAAGATGTATTCCAAGAAACACGCACAGTGTTAGAGCCAGCTGGAGCAATGGCAATTGCTGCTGCAAAAAAATACGTCTCCGAAAAGAAAATATCAGGAAAAAACTTAATAGCTATATCTTGTGGTGCAAATATTAATTTTGATAGATTAAGATTTGTCGCAGAAAGAGCAGATGTGGGAGAAACGAAAGAAGCCGTTTTTGCTGTTACAATACCAGAAAAAAGAGGAAGTTTTAAAAAATTTTGTGAGCTATTAGGCAAAAAAAATATTACAGAATTTAATTATAGAATATCGGATGAAAAAAATGCTCATATTTTTGTCGGAATAGCAATATCTTCTCTAGAAGAAAAAAATGAACTGGAAAATACATTTCGAAATAATGAATTTCAAGTAATGGATTTAAGTTCTGATGAATTAGCTAAAGCACACCTAAGATATATGGTAGGAGGTCGTTCTAATTTAAGCAATAATGAATTATTATACAGATTTGAATTTCCTGAACGCCCAGGAGCTCTAATAAATTTCCTTAATACTATGAATCCTGAATGGAATATCAGTTTATTTCATTATAGAAATCATGGAGCAGATTATGGAAGAATTCTTGTGGGTATTCAAGTTCCAAATTCTGACAAAGAAATATTTAATAATTTTCTAAAAGAATTATCCTATCCTTACTGGGATGAGAATAATAATCCTGCATACAAGATTTTTTTATAGCAACAATAGATTTGATTGGGTCTTTGTGAGAAAATTATTTTCAATTACCAGAGACTCATCAATCTTTCTTAATCAATTTACCCATATTTAATTGATATATGTTATGAAATATACCATCTGGTATTTCAGCATGCGTCACTAAAATAATACTTCTCTCATAAAATTTATTTATATTTTTTAGATCCATGAAAAAATCTTGTTCTAGTTTATAGTCAAGACCAGCTGTTGGCTCATCCAAAATTAGTATAGAAGATTTTGATAGTAAGGCTCTTGCTAAACATAATCTTCTTGCTTGACCCACTGATAAATTAGAACCATATTCTCCTATCCAAGTATCCAAACCATATGGCAATGAACTTACAAAATTATCCAATTGTACATGAATAAGAACCTGCCATAACTCGTCTTCACTAGCTAGTGAATTACCTATAATAAGATTACTTCTAATACTACCCATAAAAACTGGGGAATCTTGGCTAAGCAATAAAATTCTTTTATGAAGTTCTGACTGAGAACTTTCCTTAATATTACAACCACCAAAACTTATTGATCCATTAATTGGATCTTCCAATCTAATTAACAAGCTTAATAAGGTAGATTTACCAGAACCACTTGGACCAACAATAGCAATTTTTTCTCCAACATTTAAATCAAAACTTAGATCTTTTAAAACATAATCACTATGACTTAATATCCTACTACTATTATAAGTAAAACTAAGATTTTCTACTGATAAAACTCCCTGTAAAGGTAATCTCTTGGGATTAACTTGATCACATATACTAACTTCGCTATTCAAGATCGTATTGACTCTATCGGCACTACCAATTGCAGTCCCTAATTTAGTAGATCCTCTAATAACAGCATTAAATATTTCTAAGAAACCAAAAATACTTAGTAAAATTCCCACAAAAATAGGAAAATCAATTACTGTACCATCAATATAGCGAAAAGTTACAAAGAGCATACCAACTATTAATAATCCTGATAGCAAATTATTTAAATAAATAGCTGTACTTGAGAGAATAGAATATTTTTTTTTATTTGAAGATAAATCTTTGCATAATTTATCAAAATCATATTGTCTTTGTTTAAAAAGATCAAATACAATGACATCTGAATGAGATCTCATTGTTTCTAAAATTGATTCTCTAATTTCAGCTGAGAATTTCTGATTATTCAACCCTAACTTTTTAGAAAAGGTAATTACTATGTAAGGAATCACAACGATTGTTAAAATGATAAAAGGTAAAATAATAAATATACCTATAGGCATAAATTTTAAAGAAAAAATAATAAAACAAATACTTAATATTAAAGCCACAATCATTGGCTCTAAAAATAAAAGAAATACCGTATCTAATGTATCTATATCGTTGGTCATTCTAGATACCAAATCTCCATTACGGTATTTTGCTAGATCTTTTGGAGTAAATCTAATTAATGATTCAAATAACTTTATACGAATATCCGATAAAAGATGCAATATGGCATTATGACCTGTTATTTTCTCAATATATCTTGATATAACTTTTATAATAGAAAAAGCTCTAATCAACGCAGATGGAACAAAAAGGTTAAAATACATACTAGATACAACTAAAACAGATGCAGTCAAAAGCCAACCAGAAACATATAATAAACAAATTCCAGATAAAATAGTTATGAATAAAAAAAACGATGAACAGAGCAAATTAAATTTTCTTTTCTTAAAGAATAGCCATAAAGTATTTAATAATAATTTCATATATCACTAACTAATTTTTTTCTAAAACCCACCTAATAGAAAATCTTTCAGAAACTTGTTTTGAGTGGGTAACGATCAAAAGACTTTTATTTTGAGAGAATGAAATAATTTCTTCCATTAATCTAAGTTCCGTTACTGAATCTAAATGTGCTGTTGGTTCATCTAATAATATGAGAGCTGGATTTCTTAAAAATAGTCTTGCAATTGATATCCTCTGAATTTGCCCCCTTGATAATCCTCGACCATTTTTACCCAACACTGTATCCAAACCATTTTTTAAATCATTTGCAAAGTCTAATACCAATGATCTATTTGCCGCATTTAACAAATCTTTATATGTTGCACATGGATTACCAATCATTATATTCTCAGCAATAGTTCCTTCAAATAAATATGGACTTTGTCCAATTAAACAAGTTTGCATACGCAAACATTTCTTAGGCCATAATCTAGAATCAGTATTATTTAAATCAATATTACCAGTATAATGTCTCAACCCAACTATAGCTTCTAATAAAGAAGTTTTGCCAACTCCACTAGGACCTAGCAAACAAACATGCTGTCCTGGTAATATATCCAAATTAATATTTTTTAATACGTAATCAGAGTTACCTTCATAACATAAATCTAGATTTCTAATACTTAACTTTATTGAATTACTATTAAATTGTTCACAATCAATTTCATTAACTGATATTTCATTAACAGTATTAACATTTTGGTTTAGATCAGGTAAACCACCAAATATATTTCTAATATTATCTGATGCTGCACGAGCTGCAGCTCTATCATGATAATGCAAAGCCATCTGTCTTAATGGAAAATATACCTCGGGAGCCATCAACAAAAAAAATAAACCTATTTGAAATACTAAAGTATTATTACTATTGAGAAAACCTAAAAAATTCAGTCCTATATACAGTGCTACACTAGCAACACCAAGGGATGCAAAAAATTCCAATGCAGCAGATGAAATAAATGCAATTTTTAAAACATCTAATGTACTATATCTTAAAGAATCACAAACTTTTTTCAAATGGGTTAACTCCGCTTCTTCTCTGCCATACATCTTAAGAGTATCTAAACCTCTCACCCTATCGGCAAAAAAACCTGATAATCTAGCAAAAGAACTCAAATGTTTTTTGCTTGCTTCTTCCGCTCCAAATCCAATTAAAACCATAAATAATGGTATTAGAGGAATAGTAATCAGTAATAATATTCCAATTGTCCTATTAAACAACATAATAAAAATAGAAAATGCTATAGGAGTAATAATGGCATTTATTGCAACTGGAATATATTTAGAAAAAAATCCGTCTAAAACTTCCACTTGATCAATTATGCTAGCAGCAATTTCTCCTGAGATTCTTGTTTTAGACCATTGCGGACCTTGGGTCCATATGCAATAAAATAATAGCTGTCTTATCTTATATTTAATATTTTCTGATGCAAATATACCTGCTATATCACCTAAATAAATAGTCGAAGATCTTAATAAATACAAAAATACAAAAATAGATATTTGCTTATACAAGTCCGTAATTATCAAATGATCTATAACAATACCTGATACTATTTTAGAGAAAAACCATAATTGTAGAATTAAAAAAACACCACTTAACAATGGTGCTAATATAGCAATAAACATTGCAAGAGGCGTAAATTTAACCAGTCCTCTAAGCCAAGACCCTAAGGCCTTGGCTATCTCTTTTGGTAATTTATTTTTTATTTCCACAGAGAAAAATTATAATTATAACGTTTAATTATCATCTGTTTTATTTTGATATTCAAATAAAACAGCACTAATTATACTAAGAGAAGCAGCAAAACATAGACCAATTATCCATGAAAAATACCACATAGAACTCTCCGAAATATTATTAATAAGAATTTGGCGTATCATTAACAGAAGCTTCTGTAACAACTCCTCTCATAACCCTATATACCCAAGAAGTATACAATAATACGATTGGTAATAATAATACTACTACTAACAACATAATCCACAAAGTGAAACAACTTGAAGAAGCATCCCATAAGGTCAAACCTCCTCTACAATCACCTAAAGAAGATGGCAATAAGAAAGGAAATAAGGAAACACCGACAGTTACTATAATTCCTATTATCGCACAAGTAGAACCCAAGAAAGCTACTCTATAACTTTTACTTAGAAAACCCATAATTGATAACAAAGATCCAATAATTCCTAAAATAGGGACTAACCACATAGCAGGAAACTTCTCATAATTTAGTAACCAACCTCCCTCCCTAACCTCTACTATCTTCAACAATGGATTTGACGCAGCATTATAATCTATATTATTTACTATAATTTGCCCATCCAAGCTCTTAACCCAGAAACCACCTGCTATAAATAGCAAAGCTGTAAGCAAAGCAAAAACAACTCCTAATTTCCAAGCCCGATCCTGAATAATACCATCAGTTTTAATTGCTAAAAAAGCAGCTCCATGCGTTAACAACATAGATACACTTAAAAAGCCAGCTAACAAGGCAAAAGGACTAAATAATTGCAAAAAAGAACCTTCATAAATCACACGAAGTGTAGACTGATCAAAACCTAAAGGAACTCCTAATATAACATTACCAACAGCAACCCCAAATACAAGTGACGCAACCACTCCAGTAAATGATAATGCCATGTCCCATGAATTTCTCCAAGACGGAGATTCTAATTTGCTTCTATATTTGAAAGCAACTGGTCTTATTATTAAAGCTACCAAAAGTAAGAGCATAGCCAAATAAAAACCAGAGAAAGCAGCTGCATATATTAAAGGCCAAGCAGCAAAAATAGAACCTCCTGCAGTTATAAGCCAAACTTGATTACCTTCCCATACTGGCCCAACTACATTAATAACAACTCTCCGTTCATTATCACTCTTTGCCACGAAAGGAAGTATAGCAACAATCCCTAGGTCAAAACCATCAGTTAAAGCAAAGCCAACCAACAAAACTCCCAACAGCACCCACCAAATTATCCGTAAGGTAGCATAATCTAAAAACATGATAGATTCCATAACAGTCTCTCTTTAATTATTGAATTTCATTCTATTTATTTTATCGAGAAGTTATTTCAGAAATAGAAACATCATCTGCTAACATAGGCCCTTTTCTAATAGCATTCAACATAACTTTAAAGCCCAATATAAATAAAACCGTATATATTAATAAAAATATTGTCAAGCTAATTGAAAGATCTAGAATTGTCAAACCAGAAGCAGCATAACAAGTAGGAAGAACTCCTTCAATAACCCATGGTTGCCTACCATATTCTGCAACCAACCAACCACAATCTATTGCAATCCAAGGAAGAGGTAAAGTGAACAACGCCAATTTTAAAAGAAATTTAGATTTATAAAGTTTGTTCTTCCACGATAACCATAGAGATACTGAAAATAAAAGTATAAAATAAAAACCTAATAACACCATAATTCTAAAAGCATAGAACAAATAAGTTATTCCACCAGGAATTACATAAGAAGCTGCCTTATCTATATCCTCGTCTGTTATATTATTAAAATCTGTTTTATAACGTTTCAATAAAAGGCTATATCCAAGATCACTCCAATGTTCATCAAATACTTTCCTTGCTTCATCATCTTGCGAATTAGATCTAATTTTTTCAAGTGCATTATAAGCAAGAAGACCATTTTTTATTCTAATCTTAGCTAACTCTACCAAATCATTAATACCAATTAATTTTTCATCTAAAGAACGAGTTGCTATGATACCCATAACGTATGGAATCTTTATCTCAAAATCATTCTTCCTTTTTTCTGCATTAGGCCATGCTAATAAATTAAAACCAGCTGGGGCAGGCTCAGTTTCCCACATGGATTCAATAGTAGCAAGTTTCATTTTCTGATGATCACTAGCTAAATAACCACTCTCATCACCTAATATCACTGCTGATATAGAACCACAAAAACCAAATGCTACAGCCACAGCTACAGATCGCTTCGCGATATCTGTATATTTGTTTTGTAATAAATACCATGCACTAATAGCAAAAACGAACACTGCACCAGTAATGTAACCAGCACTAACAGTATGGACAAATTTTGACTGAGCAACAGGATTAAAAAGCACAGCAGTAAAATCTGTCATTTCCATACGCATTGTGTCTGGATTAAAAACAGCACCAACTGGATTTTGCATCCAGGCATTCGCAATCAAAATCCACAAAGCTGAAATGTTAGAACCTATTGCAACTAACCAGGTTACTATCAAATGACTGATTTTTGATAAACGATTCCAACCAAAGAAAAATAATCCTACAAAAGTTGCTTCTAGGAAAAAAGCCATTAAACCTTCTATAGCGAGCGGAGCTCCAAAAATATCACCTACATAATGACTATAATAGGACCAGTTCATACCAAACTGAAATTCCATCACAACACCAGTTGCAACGCCAAGAGCAAAATTTATACCAAATAACGTACCCCAAAACATCGTTATTCGCTTCCATATCTCTTTGCCAGTAATTACATAAACGCTCTCCATTATTGCTACTAATACCGATAAGCCCAATGTTAAAGGGACAAAGATAAAATGATAAAAAGCTGTGGCAGCGAATTGAAATCTAGACAGGTCAACTACATCAATATCAAACATTAAATCGCCCCTCAATACAAAGATAAGCAAATAGATTTAGATAAAAATAGCAAGTATGCTAAAACATTGTCTTAAAAACAAATTATTTAACAGAATATAATATAAAAACAATTCAATTTAAAACAGGAATATTATAACTTACCTTGCAATAATATTATGTTGTCTTATCACAATATATTAAAACAAAATTTAAAATATTATTAGTGACAAGCTATAACAAACTTTACTAAAATACATAAAATTTGACATCACAGGATAAACCATCCAACTATATTAAATAGAGAAATATTACGATAATAACCGTACATTTCAATATAGAAGCTAAGAATTTTGTTTATTTTTCGGACTCAAAAGTTGAATAAAAACAAACAAATATTAGATTTTTATGTAATTTTAATTCGTAATATAAGTTATATCGCTATCATACAATAATTTTAAGTTATAGAACACATTAACAAATTAATAGATATAAATAATCGATAAAATTATAAACGATAGTTTAAGAATTACAGCAACCAGAATATTAATAATTATACTATTACTAATCAGTTGGTCTCTGCTGTCTGAATATAATTATATAGAAACAAGCGAAAAAATCTGTAAACAAAAAACTGTAGACACGAACTTTAAAGTAATCAAAACTGATTCTGAAGGATACATCAATAAAGTATTTACAGGAGATAGCATTAAACAGATAAATAGTCAAAATATTGAAGCTGTAAAACACAATATTATTATTATTTTGGAAAAATATTAAAATGTCTAATTTTAAATATAGAAATAACAAGAGCATTAGTGACAGATCCAAAATTCTTGCTACTACTATTTGAACCATTTGCTGGTATTTATCCTATTTCTATTGTCGAAATACAACATATTATAAATTTTCTAAAAAAACCGCGGTCTAGGTGTATTAATCACAGATCATAATGCGAGATAAACACTAAAAATATGCAACAGAGCCTATATCATTAACAACTGAAAAATGATAACTAGCGGTAGTCCTAAATAAATAGTAACAAATAATTCTGTAATAAAAATATACCTAGGGAATAATTTTTCAATTATAGTATCTACAAATTTTTAGATTTATTAAATGACTTATTCTATTAGAGAGCACCGATATGGATATACAAATAATAGGAAAAAATATAGAAGTAACTCAAGCCTTACATGATTATGTTTCTTGTAAGATTAACCATGCCATTAAACATTTTACAGACGTAAATAAAATTACAGTATCTCTTTTTATAGAAAATGAACAACATACTGTAGAAGTCAACATTAATGTAGACAATAAGATTATACACTGCAAAGCTTCTGAAAAAAACTTGTATACATCTTTAGATATAATTGCTGAAAAAATAGAAATAATATTACATAAAAATAAAGAGAAGAAACAACTAATTAAACATATTAGTTAGGACAACGAATAATTTATATTATTATTCAATCATTATTGATTATAGACCATCAGCAATTTCTTTGACAGGTATTAGAAACCAATATTCTTAATTATAAAATAATCAACTTGCTTTTATTTTATTAGGTCAATGAAAACTGGTCTGGAAAATATACAAACGTGTTGGATAAAATATCAAAACACTTACTAAATAATCGATATTCTAAGAATCAGAGAAAGAATATATCCGTTGCCATTTTTAAAAAATCAAAATACCTTTTATATATAACAATGCTTACACTAAAAGAAATAATCGCTGATAATAATGAAGAAATTGGTTTTCAGTGGATTACAGGAGAAGAACATGAAAAATATATATCATATGGTGACAAAGCCTCTGCAACAAGTCTAATAGGACATTTAAATTTAATTCACCCTTCTAGAATCCAAGTATTAGGAAATGAAGAACTTGAATACTATACTAGATTAGATATAAATAGAAGATTATATAACATTGAAGAATTAGCAGCTGGGAATGTTTCTGCAATATTAATAGCAAATAACTTACCTATACCAAATGACCTAATAGAAAAATGCTCCTATTATAAAATACCTTTACTATCTACTAAAACTGATGCTGCGCAATTAATAGATTTATTAAGATCCTATATAGATAAAAAACTAGCACCTACTGAAATAATACATGGTGTATTCTTGGATGTATTTGGAATAGGAGTACTAATAATAGGAGAGTCTGGTCTTGGAAAAAGTGAACTTGCTCTTGAATTAATTTCAAGAGGTCATGGATTAATTGCAGATGATGCTGTAGAGTTATTTCAAATTGCACCAAATTTTATAGAAGGAAGATGCCCTTCACTTTTACAAAACCTATTGGAAGTTAGAGGTCTGGGATTGCTAGATATAAAGACTATATTTGGAGAAATTGCAGTTCGCAGAAAAATGAGGCTCAAGTTGGTAGTACATTTGCTAAGAACTGTTGCCAATGATAATTATGAAAGACTACCACTTCAAAATAATATAACACAAGATGTTTTAGGAGTATCTATAAGAAAGGTTATGATACAAGTTGCAGCTGGCCGTAATTTAGCAGTAATTGTAGAGGCTGCAGTTAGAGATATGATACTAAAAATGAGAGGAATAGATACTCTAAATGATTTTATAAACAGACAAGCTATCGCCATAATAAATAATAAATAACTATAACTTGATGATAAATAATTATTAAATTCCAATATATTCCATAGACTTAACGTATTTTTTATATAAAAGATTCTCTCTATATAATAGAATCTTTTTGCGCCATAGTCCTTGTGAAAAACCTTTCAATCGTTTGTCCTTACCAATAACACGATGGCAAGGAATGAATATAACGATTGGATTTTTAGAAATTGCTGTACCTACTGAACGATATGCATGATTATTTCCTATATTTTTAGCTATTTCACAATAACTCACAAACATACCAAAAGATATACCACTTAAAGCCATCCAAACTTTTTTCTGAAAATAACTTCCATCTGGATTTAATGGCACACTAAAATTAGTTCTATCACCTAAAAACCATTGTCTCAATTCTACAATAGCCTGATCTAATAAGTTATCTTTTTGCATTTTTATCATAGAATGACTTTTAATCTTTTCAGATTTTTGATCTAAAAAATAAGCTTCCACAATACTAATTCCAGAAGAAACTATTCTTATAGGTCCCAAAGGAGTAAAGTCATCTTTATAAAACTTATGCATTTTTAGACACTAATTTAAGGGAATGCTCGTAAAGTCTGCTTTTAGAAATGCCTGTTGTTTTGGCAATCACCTTAACTATGTCACTCAGATATAATCCTTCTGAAATTAAAGACAAGATAGCATCATCGAAACTTCTAATTAATTCCTCATCACTGTTATGATCTTGGTTAGAATGTATTATTACAACAAATTCTCCTTTATTATCATAAGTCATAGCAAATTTTTCAGAATAATCTTGCAACTTAAAAGTGGAAATTTCTTCAAATTTTTTCGTTAATTCTCTCGCTATTGTTATATATCTTAATGGACCAAATATATCAAGTAAATCCTTTAAACTGCTTATTATTCTATGAGGAGACTCAAACATTACCAAAGGAATATTTAGATTTTTATTTTTTTTAAAAAAACTCAGCCTCTGAATATGTTTAGTTGGAATAAATCCAGAAAAAATATAACAAGGATTATCATAACTTGTTATTCCAGCACCCATTAAGGCTGTTGTAACAGCACTAGCTCCAGGAATGGGCACAATCCTATAACCTTGATCTCTAACAATTTTGATAACCATTGAACCAGGGTCACTGATTACTGGAGATCCTGCATCAGATATTAAAGCTACTCTATTGCCTAGTTTTAATTCTTTACAAATTCTAACAGCAACTTCTTTCTCACTATATTTGTGTGCAGAAATCAATGTTTTTTTTATTCCATAGAAATTCAGTAGAATACTACTTACTCTAGTATCTTCAACAGCTATTAAATCCATAATATTTAAACAAAACAAAGCCCTCAAAGTAATATCCCCTAGATTACCTATAGGGGTTGCGACTATATATAAAACAGATCGAGGCCAACTTTGTAAACTAATATGATCTAAAGAATTAACTATCTTATTTACATAAGCATCAGAAGATTTTTTTTCACTTAACATAAACTTGAGCTATATATTCTGCAAATAGAAAAACAATAAATTTCATCAGGAACATTCAAACAAAACTATAATTATAGAATAATTAGTTATAATCAATTTAAAAAGATCTATGACTAGATAAGTTCTAATAGAAATTACATATATGAAAATTACAAAATGATATCAAACCAAAATAAATTTATAAAACGTTATTTTAAACTATTTTTAATATTAATTATAACGTCATCATTATCAGCATGTTCATTAATGCCAGTTATTATTGGAGGAACAACATTAACAACTATATCATTAGTAAGCGATAGAAGAAATATGCTCACTCAAATTGAGGATTGTGCTTTAGAAATAAAAATAAATAATGCGATTAATAATGTTTTAAAAAAGAATAACTCTCAAAATTTTGCAATAAATGTAAGATCTTATAATAAAATAGTATTGATTACAGGATATGTAGAAAAACCATATGACATTGCACTTGCAGGCAAAACATCTTCTTCAATAAGCAATGATATTATGATAATTAATCAATTACAGGTCAGGAAACCTACTAGTTCTTTTGAGAAATCAAAAGAGAGATTCCTAGCTTCAAAAATCAAAGCATCTTTCTTAAAAGACAAAAATGTACCTTCTGCTACAATAAGTATTATTGCAGATCAAAAAAGAATATTCTTAATGGGAAAGGTTACTAAACTTGAAGGAGAAAAAGCAGCTCGCATAGCTGCAAATACTAGTGGAGTAGAACATGTTATAAAATTATTCGAATATATAGATAATAAATAATAATAAAAGATAAACAATGCTTAACAAAAACTCATCCATCTTTGAAAACATTCAATATAATGTTTAATATCCCAGGTGATTAATGTTACTATTAGTTTATAACGAATATAATATGAAGAATTACATTTCTAAACAGAAAAAAATATTTTATAATTATTCAAGTATCTTAGACAATTCATAGATCTCCATTAAACGAATTGATTTATTAAATGCTTATATCTTTTTATTATGAATGATATCCACAATAACATACAAAAAATTTCCTCAGAAATAAAAGCTTGTATTCTCTCTGAAGCGCTACCGTATATTAGAAAATTCCACGGGAAAACCATAGTAATTAAGTATGGCGGTAATGCAATGACTGATAATAATCTACAAAGAAGCGTAGCAAATGATCTAGCACTTCTAAAACTAGTAGGATTAAAGCCAGTCTTGGTACATGGGGGAGGTCCTCAAATCGATAATGCTCTGCTTAAGATAGGAAAAAAAGGTTCCTTCATAGAAGGAATGCGAGTAACAGATTCTGAAACTATGGAGGTTGTTGAATGGGTTCTTGGTGGTCAAGTTCAACAAGATATTGTAATGATGATTAATGAGTTTGGTGGTAAAGCTGTAGGATTAACAGGCAAAGATGGAACATTAATTCAAGCAAGAAAAAAACTTATCCCTAGTAAAGAGAAAGCCAATGAGTTTTTAGACCTAGGATTTGTTGGAGAAGTTGATAAAATTGACACATCAGTTGTAAAAGCGTTACAAAATGACCAGTTTATTCCAGTAATATCACCTATTGGTTATGGAGAAGACGGAACTGCTTATAATATTAATGCTGATCTTGTTGCTGGTAAACTTGCAGAAACATTAAAAGCTGAAAAATTAATTATGATGACTAATACAAGTGGCGTCTTAGATAAAAACGGAAAACTGTTAAGGAACCTTACAGAGATAGAAATTGAACATTTATTCAATGATGGTACTATTTCTGGAGGAATGATGCCAAAAATATCATCTGCACTAGAAGCAACAAAAAACGGAGTTAACTCCGTTCATATAGTAGACGGCAGAGTACATCATTGTTTACTTTTAGAATTATTAACTGATCAAGGAGTAGGCACTATGATTTCATAAATGAATATTTTATGAAATTTTCTTAGCATTATATTAGTAAAATAAAAAATTTTTAGATATATATTTATCAACTTGTTTTGATTAATATCAATAAAATATCTAATAAAATATCTAATAAATTTAGTTAGAAGTATTAAAATTAGTATTTTAGTTGTTCATTTCTTTTTAAACTTAAATTAAGCTGTATTGGAGAGTAAGTATGACTAAGTCAAAAGCAATTCCTCCCTCCCCAGCGGGCAAATCTAAGCTTCCCATTGGATTATTAATGGGAGTCTTTGCTCTTATTGGGGTTCTTTTACTGCCTCTGTCCGGAGATCTTCCGGTAGCAGGGCATCGTATGTTGGCAATATTAGCTTTTGCTGTGATTGTATGGGTTACTGAAGCTGTTTCATATGAAGCTAGTGCGATAATGATTACAGTTTTAATAGCTTTCTTAATAGGAACAGCTCCTAATGTTAAAAATCCAGATGTGATATATGGAACATCAACAGCTATGGGTTTTGCCTTATCTGGATTTTCTAATTCTGCATTAGCATTAGTTTGGGGAGCATTATTCATTGCTGGAGCCATGACTTTTACAGGACTTGATAAAAGGATAGCTTTATACACTTTATCAAAAGTTGGAACCAGCACCAAACGCATTATGATTGGGGCTATAGCAGTAACAATTATACTTAGCTTAGCTGTTCCTAGTGCAACTGCAAGAAGTGCAGCGGTTGTACCAATCATGATGGGAATAATAACATCTTTCGGCATTAATAAAAGATCGAATATAGCCGCCGGAATAATGATAGTAGTTGCACAAGCAACAGGTATATGGAATATAGGAATTAAAACTGCCTCAGCACAAAATCTACTTACATCTGGATTTATGAGCAAAATGCTAGGAGAGGCACCTTCTTGGTCTGATTGGTTCATAGCTGGAGCTCCTTGGTCAGCAATTATGTCAGTATTCCTAGTGGCATTAGTACTAAAAATGTTACCTCCAGAACCTGGTGGTATAACCTTTGGAAAAGAAGCTGTTGAGAAATCTCTGTTAGAACTTGGACCAATGACTTCTCCACAAAAACGTTTGCTACTAACATCTCTATTTCTATTATTTTTCTGGGCTACTGAAGGCAGTTTGCACAATTTTGATACCACATCAACCACATATGTAGGTTTAGTATTACTAATCATGCCTGGTTTTGGTGTAATGTCATGGAAAGATATACAATCTCGTATACCTTGGGGTACAGTTCTGGTATTTGGTATAGGTGTAAGCTTAGGCACAACCTTACTAACTACAGAAGCAGGTCAATGGCTAGGAAGACAAGTGGTTTTAAATACAGGTATAGATCAACTCTCTCCTGTAGCTATCTTTGCTATTCTTGCTGCTTTCTTGATAATAATACATCTTGGCTTCGCTAGTGCTACAGCCTTAGCGTCAGCTTTATTGCCAATAATAATATCAGTTTTAACAACAATGCCTGGAGACTTTAATAGAGTAGGCATGACCATGTTATTAGGATTTGTTGTAAGTTTTGGATTTATTTTGCCAATAAACGCACCTCAAAATATGGTTTGTTTAGCTACAGAAACATTCAATGTTAAACAATTCGCAATTATAGGAACAATTATAACCATAGTAGGTTACCTTTTAATGTTGCTATTTAGTGTTACTTACTGGCATTGGTTAGGACTTTTATAGGCTAAAAATATGAAACTAGATATCCAACAAGCTATTACCTTTGGTCAAAAAATACTAATAGCACAGGGAGTGCCTGTGGATATTGCATTTGACGTTTCTGAGCATTTAGTTACTTCCGATCAAGTAGGATATACAAGCCATGGTTTGTCTATCCTACCAACTTATCAGAAAGTTTTAGCAAATGGTTTTATTAAAGCAGATGGAAGGCCAGAACTTTTTAATGATCAACCTGCTATTATAGGCTTTAACGGAAACAAAGGCTTCGGTCAACATGTTGGAAAAGTGGTTATAAAGCAAGCAATTGACCGTGCAAATAAACATGGTCAATGTATAGTTACAGTTAACAACTGCCATCATTTGGGAAGAATGGGTTATTACGGAGAAATAGCGGCAGAAGCTGGAATGATTTTATTAGCATTTACAAATGTTATTAATCGCGAACCTACAGTAGCTCCTTATGGGGGGGCTACTGCTAGGATGACTACTAATCCACTATGTTTTGCAATACCATTACCAAATGGACGCCCATATTTTATAGTTGATATGGCAACTAGTTCTATGGCTATCAATAAAGCTAGAGTTTTAGCTACTAAAGGACTGCAAGCTGATAATGGTAGCATGATAGATGCTACTGGTAGACCAACTAATGACCCAAATGTTTTGTTTACAAATCCACCAGGTGCATTATTACCTTTTGGTGCACATAAAGGATATGCATTAGGTTTAACGGCAGAACTATTGGCCGGCATACTAACAAATGGCGGCACAATCCAGCCTGGTAACCCAAGACTAGGAGCTGCTATGAATAATATGTTTGCCATAATTATTAACCCTGATCTTGTAAACAAAAACAATAACTGGAGAGATTTAGAAAGCAATGCTTATATAGACTACTTGCATTCTTGTCCACCACAACCTGGAGTTGATAAAGTACAATATCCTGGTGAGTATGAATACAATAATAAAATTAAAAATAATGAATCTATAGAGTTTGAAGATTCAATTTGGGAAAACATCTCATCCTTAGCAACTAGGCTTAATGTTACTTTATAAATAAGTTATGCTCTAATACAAAGGATTAATATAACCTATTAAATCCTTTGTATTTTTATTTTAGATTCATTTTTAATATTCATTAAAAGACCACAAGATATTCCTATATTTAAAAATGCAGATCCGCCATAGCTCATAAAAGGTAACGGAACACCTACTACTGGCAATATTCCAGTCACCATCCCTATATTTACAAACACATAAACAAAAAACATCATTGAGATGGAAGCTGATAACAATCTAGAAAATGATGTTTTTGCTGATATAGATATTTTTAAACCAAGCAAAATTAATAAAAAATATAATATTAGCAAAAAAATACAACCATATAAACCAAACTCTTCTGCAAAGACAGCAAAAATAAAATCAGTCATCCTTTCAGGAATAAAATCTAGATGTGACTGAGTACCTTGCATATAACCCTTACCATATAAACCTCCAGATCCAATAGCTATCATAGATTGTATTGTATGAAATCCATTTCCTAAAGGATCAGATAAAGGATTTAATAAAGTACAAATTCTATTTTTTTGATAATCATGCAAAAAAAACCAACTAACTTCTGAAGAGCAAAGAACATCTTTATAGAAAAGCAATACTAATATCAAAGAAATAATTAATACTACAATAGGAACTATTATCCTAAATGATAACCCAGCAAAATATACAACAAAAAAACCAGATGCGAATACTAACAAAGATGTTCCTAAATCAGGCTGAAGAAGAATAAGAAAAAATGGAACTATCAAAATTACAAATGCAATAAAAAAATCTCTTTTCTGCAATCTATCATTATTTTGGACTCTATCAAAATACCATGCTAGCATCATAGGAACCGCGATTTTCAACATCTCTGATGGCTGTATTCTTGTAAATCCTATACTTAACCAACGAGTTGCTCCCTTAGTAGTCTCTCCAAAGAACTCTACACATAAAAGCAAAAATATGCCAAATATGTAACAAGGTAATGAAAAATTTCTCAGCCATGTTGGAGGTAGTATAGAAACAAAAAACATAGCTAAACATGCAAGAATACAATTGTATATTTGAGCTGAAAAACGCAAATCATAGTATCCTACGGCTGAACGTAAAGCAACTAGACCCATAATAGAAAGAACGAAATATATAACTAATATAAAAAAATCTATACCATTGATGAATCTATGAAAAATATCGTAAAAAGAAAATTTCATAAAAGCCCTTCTATATAAACCAATGCTATCTCCAAATGATACTAATTATTATTTAATAGCCAATAATCAAAAATTTTACGAGCTATAGGGGCTGCTTCTTTTGAGCCCCACCCCCCATTTTCAACAATAATAGCAACAGCAATTTTAGGATTATTTGAAGGAGCAAATCCCATAAATAAGGCATGATCACGCAATTTCTCATTTATAAAATTAGCATTGTACTTACTACCTCGCAAACTAAATACTTGAGCAGTTCCAGTTTTTCCTGCTACAGAATAAGGAGTACGTAAAAAAGCATTTCTAGCTGTTCCATAATTTATAACATCTTCCATAGCAGATTTTATGAAACTAACGTTAGAATCCTTTAATAGCACTTGATATAATGGATTATACAAAATTTTTTCTTCTTTTTCTGACATAGGTGACTTAGTTTTATAAACTAAATGAGGTTTTCTATATAACCCATTATTTGCTAAAACAGTAAGACCCTGCGCTAATTGTAACAACGTAAATGAATTATAACCCTGACCAACCATTAAAGAAATAGTATCTCCTAAATACCATTTTTGCATTTTTTTATTAGAATATTTTTTACGTTTCCACTCAGTTGATGGAAGAATACCTTGTTTTTCACCATCTAAATCTATATCTAACTTTTGACCAAAACCAAATTGTTTAATAAAGTCGTGTAGTTCATCAACACCCATATCTAGGCCAAGAGAATAAAAATATGTATCAGAAGAAACAACTATAGCTTTATACATATCTACCATACCATGAGCAATACTACCTGGATTACGAAACTTCTGACCTCCACATTCAAAATATCCTGGATCCATAATTTTATCATTAGGACTTCTTTTCCCTAACTCTAAAGCTGCCAACGCTACAAATGGCTTATAAACAGACCCTATTGGATAGGTCCCATATAATGCTCTATTGATTAATGGATAATCAAGTGAATTATTAAGTAAACTCCAACTATTTTTATCTATGCCATCTACAAACAAATTTGGATCAAATGATGGCATAGAAACCAATGCTAAAATTTCCCCTGTATTTGGATCTATTGCAACAACAGCTCCTTTCTTAGAGCCAAAAGCATTAAAAATAGTCTTTTGTAATCCTATATCTATAGATAGAAAAATATCTTTACCTGGAATTGGATCTATCGACTTTAATACACGAACAGGTTTTCCTGCTGCTGTAACCTCTATTTCTTTAAAGCCTGTATAACCATGCAAAGTTGTTTCCCAAGTCTTTTCAATGCCTTTCTTACCAATTAATTGACTACCACGATAATTAGCTATTTTAGTATCATCCAAATTACTAAAATCACTGTCAGATATTCTACCGATATAACCAATAACATGAGAAACTTCATAACAATAAGGATATTCTCTTATCCATCTTGACTTGATTTTTAGTTCTGGGAATTTAAAAGCATGAGCAGCAAACCAAGACACTTCAAACTCATCTAACTTATTGCGAATAACAATAGGCTTGTATCTACCATACTCTATAATCTGGCGAGCTATTCTACGCTTATTACTCTCACTGATTTTAATTGCTGGCTCCAACTCTTGGAACAAAGCTTCTAACTTATCAGCTTTTACTGAAGACATCTCTAATGTATAAACACAATTACTACAAGCGAGAACTTCCCCATTACGATCAAAAATACTACCCCTCTTTGGAGGCATAGGAACAACAGATATACGATTATTATCAGCCTTCTCAGATAAGCCTTCATATAAACTAACTTGTAAATACCATAATCTAATTATCAATATACAAAAACCAAACAAAAAAAATAGAACACCTATTATGATTCTTTCTGAAAATCTTTTGATTATTTTTACTTGACTATCAAGCTCTAACATAAAAATAAATTATTGAACGGTTGGTGAGTCAGAAATGACCGCTGGACGTTGGGGAATAAGCAAAAACCAACCAACTAATGGCCACATTAAAAGAATAAATAGAACCTCTTTTGACCAGCCCCATCCTACCCATCTAATATTTATCCAAGAAACAAAAAGCTTACTAATAAATGAAGAAAAAAATAATATGGGAGCAAGATGTACAGCTTGGATAAACAATCCGAAACGCAACAATCTTTTACGAATTACTAAGGCAAAGTAAGCAAAAAGAGTAAAAAATAAAGCATTTTCTCCCAAAAAAAATGTCCCTTGTACATCTACTAAAATACCAAAACAAAAAGCAGTTAATAAGCCTATTCTTGATGAATCATGAACACACCAAAATACTATTACTGTCACTAATAAATTTACAGGAAATGAAGGTACTAAAGATAGCATCCAAGATAAAAATATACTACTCCAAACAAATTTCGCCTGAGCTGGCCTAGCTACTTGATCAGGCTCCACATTACTTGGCATACCAATTCTTCTATATTGGGATAATTGTTTATCTTTCATTTTGTTTAATTCATTTCTATTTTTAAAACAATAAAGTGACGATAATATTCAGGATGAGCAACAGATTCAGCAATAGCACGAGAGTATCCTGAGATATGATCTTTTTCAACTTTTATAACTTTAGCTACAGGTAATCCAACTGGAAAAATGCCTCCTATCCCACTTGTTACCAACAAATCATCAATTTTTATATCAAAATTATCAGTTAAATAACGAACTTCCAATAAACCTGGTATTCCTAATCCAAAAGTGATTAAACGAAGACCATTTCTAGTTATCTGCACTGGAACTGAAACATTATGATCAGATACTAAAGCAGCTTCAGCAGTCACTGGAGTTACCCTAATAATTTGACCTACAACACCTCCTTCGCTAATTACAGACATTCCCGGAGAAATACCAACTTTGCTGCCTTTATTAAAAATTAAATGTTGATTAAAACTATTATTAGACTCATATAAAATTTCAACTACTATTGAATATTCCTTGATGGAATCTGTAATTCCTAGTAATTTACGTAATTGATAATTCTCAGTAGTCAGATGTGAAAGTCTTGTTGTGATTTGAGCCATTTCAATATATTGTTTTTGCAACAATTCATTTTCTCTACGTATCATATTTGCTGCATTAAACCAATTATTAATACATCGAAAAGTATCTCTAGGAATCAGCACTATACGCTGGAAAGGATAAATAACAACTGACACCAGTTTCCTAACCGGCTCTACCGTATTAGGAAATCTAGCATCACAAATTAACAAAATTAAAGCCACTAACAAAGCAATAAACAGCTTGATTTCTAAAGATATTCCACGCCTAAATAAAGGCCGTACCCCTTGACGCTGTATATCCATGTATTACTTTATTACTATCAGTATAAAAATTTTCAATCATTAATAAAAATAGAACCAAGTTTTTCCAAATGCTCTAATGCCTCACCACAACCTCGTACCACACAAGTTAAAGGATCATCCGCTACTACTACAGGCAAACCTGTTTCTTCTTGTAATAAACGATCTAGATCTCTTAGTAAAGCTCCCCCACCTGTAAGCGAAATTCCTTTATCTGTAATATCGGCACCTAACTCAGGAGGTGTTTGTTCTAAAGCAATTTTAACCGCTGAAACTATTTGATTTAAAGGATCAGTAAGCGACTCTAGAATTTCACCAGAAGACACTGTAAAACCTCTAGGAACACCTTCCGCTAGATTCCTACCTTTTACTTCTATTTCTTTTACATCAGAACCAGGAAAAGCAGAACCTATGCTTTTTTTAATAAGTTCAGCCGTAGGCTCTCCTATCAACATACCATAATTACGTCTTATATAATTTACTATGGACTCATCAAATTTATCACCACCAACTCTCACAGAACCTTTATAAACCATGCCTCCAAGAGATATTACAGCAACCTCCGTTGTCCCTCCACCTATATCTACAACCATAGAACCACTAGCATCTGAAACAGATAGACCTGCGCCAATAGCAGCGGCCATAGGTTCTTCTATTAAATAAACATGAGATGCACCTGCTCCTAAAGCTGATTCTCTAATAGCTCTTCTCTCAACCTGAGTAGAACCACATGGAACACAAACAATAATCCTAGGGCTTGGAGCAAGCATATTACGTGGATGAACCATCCTGATAAATTGCTTAAGCATCTGCTCTGTTACAGTGAAATCTGCTATCACCCCATCTTTCATGGGACGTATTGCCTCGATATTCCCTGGAACCCTACCAAGCATTTGTTTAGCCTCATGCCCCACAGCTTGAATAATCTTCTTGCCATGAGGACCTCCATCATGTCTAATTGCAACTACAGATGGCTCATCAAGAACAATACCCTTACCTCTAACATAAATCAAAGTATTAGCTGTTCCTAAATCTATTGCCATATCACTGGAAAAATAACTGCGCAAAAAACCAAACATCTTAACTCAGCTTAAAAATAATTTCTTAGAATTCTATCAAACTATTAAAATATAAATTTATAATACTTACGTAATATGCTATAAGATATTATAATTTTCAATAGTAGGATAAACTGTTTTTTGTATTAAATAACTGTCAAAACATCATTAAACATTCTAACACATACATTTTTTTATGGCTCTTAATAAAATAGATATTAATAATATTGCAACTATTTCTAAAATAGAAATCAAAGAAGAAGAAATTGGAATATTTGAGAAAGAATTAAATAAAGTTATCAAAATAATTGAGAAAGTACAAGATGTACAGATAGATATAGATGCTATAGAACCATTAGTAAGTCCAATTTCTATAATAGATGATTATAAGAACCATTTACGTGAGGACGTAACCCCTCAAACATGTTCTCAAGAATTTATGAAAACAATTATTCACAATTCACCAAAATTTGAAAACAATCTATTTGTAGTACCTAAAATTATTGAATAATCATGACAAAAAAACCACTACATACACAATTTAATGGAATAAATGAATTACGCAATGCAATCTTACAAAAAGATATTAGTGTATTAGAAATTACAAAAAGTGCTCTAGAAAAAGCCAAAGAATTAGAACACCTCAATATATTTTTGCATTTAGATGAAGAGTTAACATTGCAACAGGCTAAAAATGCAGATAAAAACTCTTCAGATTTATCAAGGACATTAATTGGAATACCAATAGCTCACAAGGATAATATTGCAACGAAACAGTGGCGTACGACTGCAGGTAGCAAAATGCTAGAAAACTATATTAGTCCATTTGATGCTACTATAGTCGAGAAACTAAAAGAACTTGGGAGCATTTCATTAGGCAAGTTGAACTGTGATGAATTCGGCATGGGTTCAAACAATGAAAACTCTGCTTATGGCCCAGTAAAGAACCCTTGGGACATAAAGATAACTCCTGGAGGATCTTCTGGAGGCTCTGCTGCTGCTGTTGCCGCACGTATAGTCATGGCTTCAACAGGGACAGACACAGGAGGATCAATTAGAATGCCTGCTGCACTTTGTGGAGTTTGTGGGATAAAACCAACTTATGGAACTGTTTCAAGATATGGTGTTATAGCATTTGCTTCTAGCCTAGATCAAGTTGGAGTCTTTGCTAACAATAGTCTGGATTTATTGGAAGTAATTAATGCCATTAGTGGCTATGATCATAAAGATTCCACAAGCATTAAAAGGTATTGCTCAGAAGAAATAAAAAATGGTTGGATCAAAAAATCTTTTAACAATATTCAAAATACTTTCAAAAAAAATTCTAGCTCTCCACTAAAAAACATCAGAATAGGTATACCAAAAGAATTTTTTAATATGCCGATGAATGAAGATATATTAAAAACAACTCAAGAAGCAATACATTTATTTGAAAAACTCGGTGCAGATATAATAAATATATCTATACCACATACAGAAATTGCAATACCAACCTATTATATAATAGCCTCAGCAGAAGCATCTAGCAATCTAGCTCGTTACGATGGTGTTCACTATGGCTATAGAACATCAAATTTTAAAAACATAGAAGGAATGATCTCCCGCTCTAGAGCAGAAGGTTTTGGAAATGAAGTTAAGATACGTACATTGCTTGGAACATATTTGTTATCTAAGAATAATTATGAACAATTCTATTTAAAAGCGCAAAAAATACGAAGAATTATACTGAATAGCTTCCAAAAAACGTTCCATACTCAATGTGATCTTATAATGGGTCCAGTAACCACAAAAAATACAAAAAAAATTGGAATAAAGAATATAAATGATACAGACTGGTTAGATGATATATACACAGTAAGTGCTAATTTAGCAGGGTTACCATCAATGTCAATACCTTGTGGATTCAATAAAAGTGATGACTCACACCCTATCGGTTTACAAATTATTGGCAACTATTTTTCAGAACCTCTCATGATAGCAACCTCAGATTGTTATCAGCAAAATACTAATTGGCATAAAAAATTACCAGATAACATATAGGATACGCAAATGAACTCCAAATGGGAAACAACAATAGGTATTGAAACCCATGTGCAACTCTTAACAAAAACAAAAATATTTTCTAGTAGTAATTGCTCTTTTGGTGGAAAACCAAATCAAAATACCGATGAAATAGATATGGCCTTACCTGGTAGTCTACCTGTTGCTAATCTGGAAGCTATAAAGTGTGCAATAAAATTTGGCTTAGCAGTGAATGCAGAAATATCTTGTGATTCAAGATTTGATAGAAAACATTATTTTTATCCAGATTTACCAAAGGGTTATCAAACAAGTCAGTTCTACAAACCCATTTTACAAGGTGGAAACATCTGTTTTTATGAAAACAATGTAAAGAAAAGAGTAAATCTTGTAGAGGCTCATTTAGAAGAAGATGCTGGGAAATTAATACATCAATCATTCTCAACTGGAATCGATTTAAATAGAGCAGGAATGCCTTTATTAGAAATAGTAACACATCCTGAAATTTGCTCAGCACAAGAAGCTGTTGCTTACGCAAAAACATTACATAATTTAGTAATGTGGCTCGGTATATGTGACGGCAATATGCAAGAAGGATCATTTCGTTGTGATGCAAACGTATCTGTGAAACTAAAAAATTCAAAAAAACTTGGAACAAGAACGGAAATAAAAAATATAAATTCTTTTAGATTTCTAGAAAAAGCAATAATATTTGAATACAAAAGACAAATCAACTTATTAGAACAGAATAAATTAGTTATACAAGAAACCAGGTTATATGATTCTGATAAAAATGAAACTAGAAGTATGCGTAATAAAGAAGATGCTATAGATTATAGATATATGCCTGATCCTGATTTACCTATAATATATATAAGCACAGAATTAATAGAAACAATAAGAAAAAGCTTACCAGAATTACCTGAGCATAAAAGGATAAGATTCGAAAAAGAATACAACTTATCAAAATCTGATGCCTCACAATTATCAAGCAATATAAATATAGCTAATTATTTCGAATCAATAGTGCTTGAACTACCAAAAGGCAGTGAAAAAATAGTAGCTAACTGGATGATCGGCGACCTCAATGCCTTTTTGAATAAATATAATAAAACTATAGAAGATATGCCAATAGGATCAAAAACCATAGCTAACATGATAGAAAAAATAATAAATGGTACGTTATCAAACAAAAATGCAAAAGATGTATTTGAAATACTATGGAATAATGAACAAAGTAATATTGACGATATTATAGAGAAGAATGGACTAAAGCAAATTAATGATGACAGTATTATTATTGATATAATAAACTCTGTTTTAACTAATAATAAAAACATAGTAGAAGATTATAAATCTGGTAAAGAAAAAGCTTTCAACTCACTAATAGGCAAAATTATGAAAGAAATCAAAGGGAGAGCTGATCCCTCACAAATACGTCAATTACTTCAACAACAGCTCTATAAAGTTCATTAAAATATTATGAAATTAGTCTATGCCATACGATGATCTATATTTAGATACTTTTTCTGCATGTTCTGCAAAATCTTGATTTTTTTGCACTAAACTTAATATGTTTTCAAGAGAAGCTATACTAATGACCGGCAAATCATATTTACTGGAGATGCTATTCGAAGCAGAATTTCCTTTATCAAAAATACTGGAAATTAAATTAGGTCTTTCCATTCTATCTAAAGCTACTAATACAGCAACTACCTCTGCTCCCTGAGTATGAATGATCTCTATAGACTCATTAACAGAAATACCTGAAGTTATTACATCATCTATAACAACAACTTTACCTTGAATTGGAGCTCCTATTAGGATTCCTTTTTCGCCATGAGTCTTTGCCTCTTTACGATTAAAAGCGAATGGAACTCCTTCATTTATATAATTACTACTTAAGATCATAGATGTTGCTATAACTAAAGGTATGCCCTTGTATGCAGGGCCGAATAGCATATCAAATTGTATGCTTGATTTTTTCAAAATATTTGCATAAAACCTTGCTAATTTTGCTATAGATTTCCCATCATTAAATAAGCCTATATTAAAAAAATATGGACTTATTCTATCTGATTTAGTTTTAAAATCTCCAAATTTCAAAGCACCAATATCTAGTGCAAATTTAACAAAATCTAAAGCTTCATTCTCATCGATAACCATAAAGACCTCTTTTATATTAAGCAAAAAACTTCCTAAACTATTAATATTATTGTAATAATATATACATACTATCATTATGTTCATTCTAACTGGAAACCAAATTGTGTTAAGAATAACTTCTATAAATGTCAATGGAATAAGATCCGCAATTAAAAAAAAATTCCTAGATTGGCTATATGATAAAAATCCTGATATTGTTTGTTTACAAGAAATTAGAATTGCTAATAATAATATCAATAATGAATTGCTTAACCCATTAGGATTCAAAGGTTTTTTCTATCCAGCAGAAAAAAATGGTTATAGTGGCGTGGGCATATATACAAAAAAACAACCAATCAAAATCACTAAAGGATTAGAAGATAAAAATATTGATTCAGAAGGTAGAATTATAAGACTAGACTGGGAAACAATTTCAATTATAAGTGTTTATTTCCCATCTGGTTCAAACAATGATAGACAAATAGCAAAATTAGTATTCTTACAAAAGTTTGAATTATATTTAGCAACAATTTACTCTGAATCTATAATATCTAAACGTAATTTCCTTATATGTGGTGATTGGAATATAGCACATACTCAAATAGATATAAAAAACTGGAAAAACAACATAAATAAACCTGGATTTCTTCCTGAAGAAAGGAATTGGCTCTCTAAAATTTTGAATACCTATAATTTAGTAGATGTTTTTAGAAAACTACATCCACATAAGGAGCAATACACTTGGTGGAGCAATAGAGCAAAATCATGGGAAAGAAATGTTGGCTGGAGAATAGATTATCAAATAGCAAACAGTTCTTTCGCAAATCTTGCAATCTCATCTGAAGTTTATATGAAAACAAGGTTTAGCGATCATGCTCCACTAACAATAGACTATAAAACTGAAATTTAATTGTTATATTAAAAATTACATGATATATTTTCATCATCTAGAATTGTCTAAACTAATGTTTACAAAATCATTGTAATGACAGGCACTTATTATAAGTTACAGATCTTATTAGATCTCATCACTTGATAATTATTAATAATATTTTTTTGAAGTTTTAAAATGCTAACTTCATTTTTCTCATCTATTACTTTCCAAGCCTGGTTTAACGGACTTTTAACCGGCCTCGGATTGTTCGCAGTGGTAGGAGCTCAGAGTGCTTTTATAATTCGTCAAGGATTAATGCGTTCTCATATAATGACAATTATAATTGTTTGTTGTCTAACAGATGCTATTTTCATTTTTTCTAGTGTAATAGGACTAAAGGAACTAATATTACGGGCTCCTTGGTTTAAGGATTTTATCCTTATACTAGGAATAATTTTTTTATCATGTTACTCATGGAAATCTGCAAAAAAAGCATTTAAAAAATCTTCTAATATAGAATCTACAAATTATATAATATATTCTAAACAATCTGTAATTCTAACAACTTTAGGATTTAGTTTATTAAATCCACATTTTTGGCTAGATATGATCTTAATTGGATCATTAGCTAACGTATATGAAAATGCTAGTATGGCCTATGCTTTTGGTGCTTTAACTGCTAGCATATTATGGCTTAATCTTTTAGGATTAGGAGCAAGATTATGTGCTCCTATATTTTCTAAACCAAAAGCCTGGAGAATATTAGATGGTGCCATTGCCATTATTATGATGGCAATGGCTATTCTGCTACTCAAACAATATATTAGTTAGCAATTGAACATATATTGTTTGCAATAGAAATAATTATTAATTTATGAGTAATAAACTAATAAAAAAAAACCTATACAAAGATTTTAATAATCTACATAAAATCTGGAAAAACTGTTTTTTACAAAATAATCTTGAGCAAAATTTCAAAGAAATTTTTAACTATATTGAATCAGAAATAGATAAGGGTGTTCTAATATATCCAGCAAATCCTTTTAGATCACTATACAATGTAAAAAATTTATCAAAAATTAAAGTGGTTATATTGGGACAGGATCCGTATCATAATGAAGGACAAGCGGATGGCTTGGCCTTTTCTGTTCCGTCTAATTGTAAAATGCCACCTAGTCTTATGAATATAAACAAAGAATTAAAACAAGAATATAATAATATTGATTTAGAAACAGCAAAAGATCTATCATTTTGGGCAATGCAAGGAGTATTTTTATTAAATACTATTTTAACAGTGGAACATGGCAAAGCAATGTCTCATGCTAACCATGGATGGGAATTAATAACAGACGCAATTATAAAATTAGTCTCCGCTAATAACTCACCAAAAGCATTTTTATTATGGGGTTTAGCTGCACAAAAAAAAACAAAGCTAATTACAAATAAAATACATCTAATATTAAAATCTAATCACCCGTCTCCATTATCTGCTTATAGAAAACCAATCCCTTTCATAGGTTGTAATCATTTCATAAAAACAAACGAATGGCTGATTTCAAATAAAAAAAAACCAATTAAATGGCTAACATCTAAAAAATGAAATATTACTGTTTGCTTTTATAAAATTCTCCTGATAAAATAATTGCTATTAGAGATAGTATCCAGAATTTAATATTTTTTGGAAATTGTCAACTCGGTAGCTCTGAAAATATATAATATCTAAGCTTTTGCTTGAGTATTATCATCGATTATCTGACCTCCTTTAGCCTTGTAAGTTATAAAATACACCGTAACGAACGGTTGATGGGTCGGCACGATATTGTTACCCTTTCAACTGTTAGCAAATAGATTTTAAGAAAAACTATTTGCTGATGTAACTATATATTAGCAAGGAAAATAAATGTCTTTTGAAAATCTTGGTATAAACGCAAATATATTGAATGCAATCAAAGCCACAGGATTTGAATCACCTACACCAGTACAACAAGCAACAATCCCTAAAGCAATAATGAGACAAGATTTAGTTGTTTCAGCACAAACTGGTAGTGGCAAAACTGCTGCTTTTATGCTACCAATATTACAGCTCTTGTCAGAGAAAAAAGCACAGAATGCTTCAATACAAGTATTAGTGTTAACTCCTACAAGAGAATTAGCTATGCAAATTACTAAAGCAGCCTCTGTTTATGGAAGTAATCTTCCTTGGCTACGTGTAGCTACAATAGTTGGTGGTATGCCATATAAAGCACAAATCAAAGCTCTATCTAAAAGAATTGATATTCTAGTGGCTACTCCTGGTAGATTGATTGATCAAATGCAATCTGGTAGAGTAAATTTGAATAATGTTCATACTTTAGTTTTAGATGAAGCTGATAGAATGTTGGATATGGGGTTTATAGATGATATACAAACGATAGTTGCTGAATTACCTAAAGAAAAACAAACAATGTTATTTTCTGCAACAATAGATAATAGCATTATGAATCTGGCTAAAAAAATGATGAATAACCCAGAGAGGATTAGTCTAAATAATAATAAACAAAGCCATAACAATATAGAACAAAAATTAATTTATATAGATGATTACAAACATAAAATAAAAGTTTTACAGCATTTACTAGGTAAAGAAAATATTGATCAAGCAATTGTTTTCACTTCAACTAAGAGAGGAGCTGACGATTTATCTAACCATTTATCCGATAATGGATTTGCTGTTGCTGCACTTCATGGTGATATGAACCAAAGACAAAGAACAAAAACTCTATCACAGTTACAAAAAAAACAATTACAAATATTAATAGCTACTGATGTAGCTGCTAGAGGGATAGATATCCAAGGCATTAGCCATGCTATTAATTTTGACTTGCCAATGCAAGCAGAAGATTATGTACATCGTATAGGAAGAACAGGCAGAGCTGGTCGCAATGGAGAAGCCCTAACTCTTGCTTCACATGCAGAAAAACACAAAGTTCGTAGAATAGAGAACTATATTGGCAAAAATATTAGTATAGAAGTAATAATTGGTTTAGAGTCTACAAATACTTTTAAGAAAAATATAAAAGAAAGTAGACCTAGAAATCATAGTTATAAAATTGATAATAATAAAAAAACTAGAACATATAATAATACTGCTAAACCATTATTCAATGATAGGACTAGAGAAGATAAACTCTTTTCTTCTAAGACTAATAATGATAACAAAAAAAGAAGTAGTATAAACTTTACAAAAAAACCATCATCTCCAAAAAGCATAAGAAACAAAGGATTCACTACATATAGAGAACACTCAAATAACTTATGATATTAAAAAAACACTCTAATTAATGCAAAGTATAATTTCTACATTATTAAACTCATTAGACGAATACTCTAAACATCACGTTCGTCTAATGAAATCACATTTGATTGAACAAATCAAACAATCCAGAGATTGTATGATATCTTTCGAATCATGGATGGATGAAGCATTATATGCTCCTAATTTAGGCTATTATTCATCCAAAAATAAAATTTTTAGTTCTAAGAATCAAGAGTCAATGAAATATCCAGCAGGAGATTTCATTACAGCACCTGAATTAACGTCAATATTCACAAAAACATTATCCATACAAATAGCAGAAATTCTCAAAAAAACTAATACAAATAAAATTCTCGAATTTGGAGCTGGTACAGGTAAATTATCATATGATCTAATAACAGAATTAGATCATATGGGAATAAAAGTAGAATATGAAATTATAGAGATATCCAGTAATCTTACATTGTTACAAAAAAGAACTCTAGAACCATTTATAAAACGTGTAAAATGGCTTAAAAACATGCCATATGAGTTCAATGGTTGTGTAATAGCAAATGAACTTATAGATGCAATGCCAGTAAAATTGTTTCAATGGAATGAACATAATTGCTTGCTAGAAAAATATGTTGGAATAAACAATAAAGAAGAGTTTATCTGGATAAATAAACCTGCTAATGATAAATTGACAAACACTGTATATAGCAGAATGGAACCATTACCAGGATATGCATCAGAAATTAACTTAATTGGAGAAGCCTGGCTCACAAACATTATACAAAATATTACAAATGGCGTACTATTGATTATAGATTATGGCTTTCCACAAGAAGAACTATATCATCCACAAAGATATACAGGAACCTTAATGTGTCATTTACATCATATAGCTTACTCAGATCCATTTATTGCTCCAGGCATACAAGATATAACAGCTCATGTTAACTTTACAGCATTAGCATCCACGGCTTTAAAAGAGAAATCTCAAATTCTAGGATATACTTCCTTAGCCAGATTTTTACTCAACTGTAACATACTAAAAATATTGGAACAAATGGATCTTTCTTCTGCAAACAAACAGATTGAAATACTAGGTCCAGCTCAAAAATTATTATCAGAGAATGAAATGGGAGAATTATTCAAAGTGCTAGCTATAGGAGTAAACTGGAAAGAAAATGAGAAACTAATTGGATTTAGAAAAAGAGATAGATCAGAAAAATTATTCACAACTCTGAAAAACTAATAATCTAGCTTCCCTAACTAAATTTTTTCTTTTTCTTTGATCGGCTTCCATCAAATAATCTCCTAAATTAATATCTAAAACCTTCTCTAATCTAAACAAAATATCCTGTACATTAATCTTTAATATACATTCACAAGATTTTAATAAATTTATAAAACGACTATATCTTCTAAATGCATCACATTTTTCTAAAATTAAAAATTGATCATTTAAAGAAGTATCTCTCTCTAGCATCTTTAAGATATACGGTAATAAGGTAGCATAAGTTCTACACATAGATTGAACAGCCAAACGCTTACTTAATAAACATCTATCTGCTGTATCCATACATAGGAAGGCATATCTTGTACATAAATCTATTTCATCGGGAATATTTTGTAAAAAATGATTTACACGATTAGACAAAATTAGTTCAGGCATAATTATATCTAGTGCTTCTACTTCCTTTAAGAAATTGAACATGTTTATGGGTGTTTTTACCATAAGTCCTTTGGATATTTCTTTCCAAATACGTTCTTTACTCAAAGATTCTAACTCACCATTTTTCGTCATTATTTTACAAAAATCTATTGTATCTTTAGAAATACTAAATTTATCAAATTTTGCACTAAAACGAGCCAATCTAATTAGTCTTAATGGGTCTTCTCTAAAAGATGGACTTATATGACGTAAAATACCAAACCTAATATCTCTAAGACCATTAAAAGGATCAATAATTTTTCTGTTTATGCAATCATAAGCAATGGCGTTTATGGTAAGATCCCTTCTAAATAAATCATCTTTCAGAGTTATATAAGAATCAACATTAAATTCAAAACCTTTATGTCCGATGGCAACTTTATGTTCTGTTCTTGCTAAAGCGTACTCTTCCTTAGTTATTGGATGTAAAAAAACAGGAAAATTTTTACCAACTTTTTTAAAACCTCTACTCTCCATTTCTTCTGAACTAGAACCAACAACTACCCAATCTCTATCTTCTTGTTGAGGCAAACCCAATAGCCTATCTCTCACAGCACCACCAACAATATAAAATCTTAAACCCTTTGTGAACACATCTTCTTTTATATCAAACATTTCTTTTAAAATCTAATATCTTGTATCATTTAAATTTATATAGTTAAAAACTATAAACTAAAAATAACATTAGGAATTGAGAATGACAATATTAGAAAATAAATATAATAATATTTCTGAAATAATACGGTCTAATTTGAAACAAATAAGATCTAAACTATCAAAAGATGAAATATATATCGGGAGCAAAAAAATAGAATCATTACTATTGGAATGGATATTATCAATAACTAATAATATAAATTTAAAAACAGCTAATGATAAAATAAATCTTGCTGGATTCTGGCCATTAAAATATGAACCTTGTCTTATAGATTTTTTACATATATGTTCCTCAAATCAAAAATTAAATATTTGTTTACCTACAATAGAAAAAATAGATCATGCTCTTTCATTTAAACTATGGACTACTAAAACAGTTATGAAAATAGGAAAATTTAATATTCTAGAACCAGTATCAAATAAATATTTAATCCCACATATACTATTAATACCAACTCTAGGATTTACCAAAAATGGAGATAGAATAGGATATGGAAAAGGTTATTATGATAGAACATTATCAAGCTTAATCGAAAATGGACACAAATTTATCTCTATAGGAATCTCTTGGGAATGTGGCTTAATAACAGATATATCTTATAAAGCAGCTTCTCATGACATAACATTAGATGCTATTTTAACAACAAAAGGATGGGAAAAAGAACCAACTATAAAATTTAAATGAGTCAGTACAATTAATTCTTTTGCCATTACAAGATCTATACTATAAACATAATAATATAACAATAATTATTAAAATAAATAATTATAAAACAGAGCTTTTAAAGTTTTGGATAACCTTCTTTTCTAATTCTATTCCATATTTCTGTCTTTTGTTTATCGGTAAATGATACCCAATGAGAAACCTCATAAACAGTTCTGCCACAACCTTTACAAATATCATCGAATAAGGTAGAACAAACTGCTATACAAGGGGAATCTGACTTCAAAGATATACTATCAAAATGATTTTTTTTATAAGACATAGCTTGTTGTATGATATATCCAGTTATAAACTTTTTCTAAAAATAGTAGTTTGATCAATATTTTCCCAAGTAAACTCTGGTTCTAAACGACCAAAATGACCATAGGTAGCTGTTTTGAAATATATAGGCCTTTGTAATTTTAATAGATTAATAATACTCTTTGGACGAAGATCAAAATTATCACGAACTAGCCTAGACAATTTCTGATTAGGCATCATACATATATCACCTGTATAAACACTAACATTTATTGGCTCAGATATACCTATAGCATAACTAATTTGTACTTGGCATTTTCTTGTTATGCCAGAGGCAACTATATTTTTCGCAATATATCTTGCCATATATGAAGCAGATCGATCGACTTTAGATGGGTCTTTCCCTGAAAAAGCCCCTCCTCCATGAGGACATGCTCCACCATAAGTATCAACGATAATCTTACGACCTGTTATTCCACAATCTCCTTTAGGTCCACCTATAACAAAACGACCAGTAGGATTAATTAAGAATTTTGTTTTATTATTAATAAATTTATCAGGAAAAGATGGTTTGATAATTTCTTCTATCACAGCTTCTCTTAAATTATTTATCCCTATATCTGTAGAATGCTGTGTAGAAAAAACAATAGTATCTACTTCAACTGCCTTACCATCTATATAACGAAAAGTTACCTGTGATTTCGCATCTGGTCTTAACCAAGGTAATCGCCCATCTCTTCTCAGCTCGCTTTGCCTTTGTACTAATCTATGAGAATACCATATTGGAGCAGGCATAAAATCTGGAGTATCATCACAAGCATAACCAAACATTAAACCCTGATCCCCAGCACCTTGATCTAACTCGTCCTCTGCAATTAATCCAATAGCAATATCAGGAGATTGCTGATTATAAGTCATAAGAATATGACAATTTCTATAATCAATTCCATCATCAATATCTTTATAACCTATATTCTTAATGGTATTACGTGCTACACCGACATAATCAACACTCGCATCAGTAGAAATTTCACCAGTTAAAACAACTATATTGTTGCCACATAAAGTTTCAGCAGCAACACGAGCATCAGGATCCTGAGCTAAAATCTCATCCAATATAGCATCTGAAATCTGATCAGCAACTTTATCAGGATGTCCTTCAGAAACTGATTCTGAGGTAAACAAAAAATCTTCACTAATCACAAAAAATCCTTCTAAATTTCTATTTTTATTTAACTTAGCATTAATATTACTAACATGTGTAGCTTTAGATGGTAAAAATAATCATTATTATGATATGAGAATAACAAACAAATATAACATTTTTAAAACTAGATTAATCTAAAGATGTATCATATGTTTAAAAAAATTTTCAAATAGAAATTACTATAATAAAAATTAGCTCATATAGACTAATTCTAATAAGACTTAGAAATTAAAAATAAAATTATTTAAATAAGAATTAATACAAAATATAATTGTTCATATGCTAACTAGAATACCTAAGATAAAAAATATACTTGAAATTTTTAGAACATGTATTATATAAAAGGTGTTGAATAGATACTAACAATTTAAAATATTAAATAAGGTTTAATATGACATATCTAAATTTTACCAAAATGCATGGTATTGGTAACGATTTTATAGTAATAGACTGCATAAATCAAAATTTCAAGATGACAACAGCAATAGCAAAATCTATTGCTGACCGCCATTTTGGAATTGGAGCAGACCAAATCCTATTAATAGAAGAAACTGACCTACCCAATGCACATTTTAAATACAGAATATTTAATTCTGATGGTCATGAAGTGGAAAATTGTGGTAATGGAGCTCGTTGCTTTGTTAAATTCATACATCAAAAAAAACTAAGCGACAAAAACCCCATTATAGCAGAAATAAAAAATGGGTTAATTAGTCTTCATGAAAATTCAGATGGTTCTGTAACTGTCAATATGGGAAAACCTTCTTTTGAACATCAAAACCTACCATTCAACACAGATAATTTGAATTGTACTACCAAATCATTAGAGAAAATATGGGAGATAAAAACTGAAAACAACGGAATAGTCCTCTTGTCTGTATTATCTATATCAAATCCACATGCCATAATAGAAGTTGATAATATCAATACAGATTTAGTGTCTATAATTGGACCAGTCATAGAATCGCATAATAGATTTCCTAATAAAGTAAATGTTGGTTTTATGCAAATAAAAGATCCTCATAATATTCTCTTACGTGTTTATGAACGTGGAGCTGGAGAAACTTTATCTTGTGGTACTGGGGCATGTGCAGCAGTTGTATCAGGTATAAGAAGAGGGTTACTTCAATCACCTGTTAATGTAAAAACTAAAGGAGGATCTATATCAATAAATTGGGATGGAGGTGATATTAGAATGACAGGACCAGCAAATTTTGTATTCGATGGAAAAATAAAATTAGATGAATTATTAAACGAATCTGTTGATACAACTCTGCTATAAAAAACAAAATATCCTACTCTAATTATATGGCTTACAGAAATAGTGAAATAACAAAAACTATAGAACAGTGGTTACTATATTTAAGTGCTAACTTAAGATATTCTAAGAATACTATTGAGAATTATAGAAGAGATATTACACAACTATGCAAAATGCTAGAGTCAAAAGATTTAGACATAAAAGATCTAAGTTCAGAATTAGCTAGAAAATTTATATCACAAAAATATTCTTTAGGACTGGGTGCTAGAGGACTAGGTAGAATGATATCATCGTGGAAAAATTTTTATAGATGGTATTCTTTGCAAAACAATATAAATCTAACTCCACTTAATGATATAAAAACTCCTAAAACAACAAAAGAACTACCAAAATCTATTTCTGTAGATCAAATGAAATCTTTATTGGATAGTAATTTAGATAAAACGAAAGATACAGATCCAATAGCTATTAGAGATCAAGCCATATTAGAATTATTTTATTCAAGTGGATTACGCTTATCAGAATTAATCTCCACAGACTTAAAATATACAAAAAATAAAAACTATACTTCTAAAAGCTGGATTTATATGGATCGTGCAGAAATTATAGTTTTAGGAAAAGGAAATAAACAACGTATCTTACCAATAGGCAAAACTGCTTTATTTAGTTTAAAAAAATGGATAGATGTACGAGACAAGTTTATATCTAATAAAACGAGAGAAGAAGATATTCCTGCATTATTTTTAGGCATAAGAGGCCAGAGAATTTCGCCTAGAGTAATACAAATTCAACTAAAAAAAATATCATTGAGTCTAAATATTCCAGGAAATATATCACCGCATGCTATAAGACATAGTTTTGCTAGTCATTTGCTACAATCATCACAAGATTTGAGAGCTGTACAAGAACTTCTTGGACATAAAAGCATTACTACTACTCAAATATATACAAAATTAGACTTTCAACATTTATCATCTATATATGACAAAACTCATCCAAGGGCAAAAAAATCATAAAATTCTAAATAATATTGACGCAAATTTTTCTATAAAATATGCTTACACTTTTTAAATAAATTAAATAATTGCTACTAAAAGATTTTAATTACATAAAGCATATAATAATTTAATTACTTTCAAACAAGACATACTAATTAATAAGTATGTTTATGTCGATTAGGAACATGTTTATGACCCCAGCAGAAAAATTACAAAGCATTATACCTGTGACAATTATTACAGGATTTCTAGGTGCTGGTAAAACAACACTATTAAATAAAATTTTATCAACAAAACATGGACTAAAATTAGCAGTAATAGAAAATGAATTCGGATCAGAAAATATAGATAATGAAATTCTTGTTCAAAACAATAATGAAGAAATCATAGAATTATCTAATGGTTGCGTATGCTGTACAATACGAGGAGATATGGTAGAAACGTTATCAAATCTTCACAAGAAACTACAAACAAAACAAATAAATTTTGATCGTGTAATAATTGAAACAACAGGATTAGCAGATCCAGGGCCATTATGTCAGACTTTTTTTATAGATGATTATATTGCAAAGCATTACATGTTAGATGCAATAATAACATTAGTAGATGCTAAACATGCTCCAAAAACTCTTGATGAACAAATAGAATCTCAAAAACAGATAGGCTTTGCTGATATCATATTAATTTCTAAATGCGATCTTGTATCAGAAGAAGAATTATTCAAATTAAAAACACGTTTAATTCATATAAATCCAAGAGCCACTATCAAAAAATTATTATTAGACTCTATTGATATAGCATCAATTCTTAACATAAGTGGTTTTAATCTAGACGACATATTAAATATAGATCCACAGTTTTTAAATCAAGAACATCATGAATGTACTGAAAAATGTAATCATCATCACGATGATATTATTTCCTTCACATTTTACAGTGATAAAGCATTTGATTCAGAAAAACTAGAAAAATTCTTATCACAAATATCACAAGAATTTGGTCCTGACATGTTGCGATACAAAGGTATTTTATATATAAAAGGATTAGATAACCGAATTCTTTTTCAAGGAGTACATATGCTAATGGGTGCCGAACCTGGCAAACCATGGAAAAAATCAGAAAAACCAAATACTAAAATGGTATTTATAGGAAGAAAACTGCCTAGAGAATTATTTATACATGGGTTAGAATTATGCACCGTGAAGTAAATAGCATGATAGCTTTAAATTTCTCAATTTATAACAGGTGATAATGGTAATCTATGGTGGAGTATTTATATGACAACAAATAAAATAAACAATATAAAATCTAATACTTTTACAAGTAATATAAATAATTTTAGCGAAAAAGATATATTAGATATGCCTGAAGAAGCATATATGAATGAAATTCAACTTGCTTTCTTTAAACAAAAACTACAATCCTTGGAACAAGAGATTTTATTAAAAGCAGAAGCAACTACGGAATATCTTAGAGAGACACAATTTGTACCTGATCCTGCAGATCGTGCAACTATAGAAGAAGAACACGCATTAGAATTAAAAAGTAGAGATAGAGAGAGAAAACTCTTAAAAAAAATACAAAAAGCTATAGAATTGATTAATAATGGTGAATATGGCTGGTGTGAAGAAACTGGAGAACCCATAGGAATACCTAGACTACTAGCACGACCTACAGCAACATTATCTATAGAAGCACAAGAGCGAAGAGAAATGCGTCAAAAATTATATGGAGAACAATAAAAATATTTATCAAAATAGACAAAAATATAACAAGGATATTCTAATGGAAAATTTTCATGCTACTACCATAGTATGTGTTAGAAGAAAAAATCAAGTATCTATAGGAGGTGATGGACAAGTTACCATGGGTAATATTGTTGTAAAGAGTACAGCCAAAAAGATACGCCGATTATATAGAGATAAAATATTAACGGGATTTGCAGGAGCAACTTCTGATGCATTTACTTTACAAGAATTATTCGAAACAAAACTAGAGAAATATTCTGGTAATCTGACTCGTTCTGCAGTAGAAATGACTAAAGAATGGCGTACTGATAAATTTCTTAGAAAATTAGAGGCTATGTTAATAGTTGCAGATGATACAAAAACTTTTATTCTCACAGGTAATGGAGATGTTCTCGAGCCAGAATATGGTCTAGCTACAGTAGGTTCAGGAGGACCATATGCACATGCCTCTGCTCTAGCATTACTACGAAATACTGACTTATCTCCTAAAGAGATAGTTAAAAAATCATTAGAAATAGCAAGCGACCTTTGCATTTATACAAATAATAATCATATTATTGAAACTTTATAGAATAAATATATCTTGCATAAAAAGGAAACCACGTATTATGCCAATATCAGATCATAGCAACATGACTCCTAAGGAAATTGTTAACCATTTAGACAAACATATCATTGGACAAAACCGTGCAAAACGAGCTGTTGCTATAGCTCTAAGAAATCGCTGGCGTCGTCAACAAGTTATTAAAGAATTACGTCAAGAAATATATCCAAAAAATATTCTTATGATTGGTCCAACTGGAGTTGGAAAAACAGAAATAGCTAGAAGACTCTCTCAATTATCTAATGCTCCATTCATAAAAATAGAAGCAACAAAGTTTACTGAAGTTGGTTATGTAGGCAGAGATGTTGATACTATAATTAGAGATTTGGTAGAAAAAGCTATTAAACAATCAAAAGAAAGTGAAATGGATTCTATAAAAATAATAGCAGAAGAAGCTGCTGAAGAGAGAATCCTAGATATATTAGTCCCACCACCAAATAGGAAAGATGAGGAAGAAAAAATATTAACAGATAACAACAATACTCGTCAGACATTCAGAAAAAGATTAAGAGAAGGGAAACTTGACGAACTTGAAATAGAAATACCAGTTCCTGTCTCTGTCTCAAATTTTGATATAATGACTCCTCCTGGTATGGAAGAAATGGCTGATCAGTTAAAAAATATATTTGCTGGTATTAGCCAAGATAAGAAAAAAAATAAAAAAATGAAAGTTATAAATGCAATGAAGATTATGGTTGAAGAAGAATCTAACAAAAGAATCAATAATGAAGAAATAAAATCCAAAGCAATTACGAATGTAGAACAAAATGGCATAGTATTCTTAGATGAGATTGATAAAATAGCGACTAAACATGGTTCTGATAATATTGAGGTATCTCGTCATGGAGTGCAAAGAGATCTGCTCCCACTAGTAGAAGGAACTACTGTTAACACGCGTTATGGTTCAATAAAAACAGACCATATATTATTTATTGCATCGGGTGCTTTTCATTTATCAAAACCGTCTGATCTAATTCCTGAATTACAAGGCAGGTTCCCTATAAGAGTAGAATTAGACTCCTTATCAATAGAAGATTTTGTACATATACTCAGAGATACCGATGCGTCACTAACCAAACAATATCTTGCACTCATGAAAACAGAAGGTATCGAAATAATATTTACAGAAGAAGGAATAAATAAAATTGCAGAAATAGCATTCTATGTTAATGAGAAAAATGAAAACATAGGAGCAAGAAGATTATATACTGTAATGGAAAAACTTCTTGAAAATATTTCTTTTGAAGCTCCTTCTTTAAAAGATAAGAATATAACAATAGATGCTAATTTTGTTAAAGAACAATTAGGAGATATAGTCTCAAAAGAAGATTTAGCATCTTTTATTCTGTAAATAAAACTTCAAATATTTTTAATCCAGCTAGCGTTACAATACCCTCTCCCGCTAGCAATTAAAAGATTTATCAAATAACAAATCTGACCAATGGAATATTATTCAATTCATTGTAAATTTTAATAAAATACTCTCTTGAAGTTATATAAACATTTAACGTAATACTAATATATTTCCTAGACTTACTAAAATTAATATCAATTTTATCATCAAAAACAACTCTCAAATTATTTAATGATTCTATAATTTTTTTACTAAAATCATCATGATTACATCCTATTATCTTTATAGGAAAATAATTTGGATAATGACTACTAAAATTCCTCATAGCTATTTATCTAAAGAATGATTTGGAAGCTATCCATCTTTTCATATAATCTATAGATATTCGTAACAAACCAGCTTTATTTACGTTTTGCAATGAAACTATAGGGACAACTTTTAAAATATTATTATCGATAGTAAACTGTAGATTACCAACCAACTGACCTTTTTGCAAAGGAGCAATAAGAGGGTCTATACGTTCAACAATAAACTTTATATCAGATAAACGACTTCTAGGCACTGTCAACCAAACTCTATCAACAGGACCTAGATTAACTTTATCTACAGTTCCACCCCAAACTTTTGCTTTAATTTGACTTTCATTAGTTTGTTCATTTATAGAAACAGTATCAAAATTTTGAAAACCCCAATTCAATAACTTCAAGCTCTCTTCTGTTCTAGTGGATTCACTATTAGCGCCCAATAGAACAACTAACATACGCCTATCTCCACGTATAGCTGTTGCAACAAGACAATATCCGGCAGAATCTGTATACCCTGTTTTTAAACCATCAACAGAACTATCAGACCACAATAATCTATTACGATTAGTCTGCAAAATATTATTATATTTAAATTCTTTCTGTTTATAATAGTGTAGGAAATTTGAATGATCTTTAATCATTCTTATAGCCAATAAAGATAAATCCCTTGCTGTTGTTATGTGATTAGTTTCAGGTAAACCTGTAGAATTCATAAAATTACTATTGCTCATACCAAGATATTTAGCTTCTTGATTCATGAGAGCTACAAAAGAATCTTCATCACCACTAACTGACTCTGCTAAAGCTATAGAAGCATCATTACCTGACTGAACTATCACTCCCTGCAATAACTCATGAATAGACACTCTAGTTTTAGGCTCTATAAACATTCTAGATCCGCCGGTTTTCCATGCCTTATCTGATGGCACTACACTTTGATCTAAATCTAAACGTTTATCATGCAAAGCATTAAATGCTAAATATGACGTCATAATTTTTGTAAGTGAGGCTGGCTCCAATTTTACATCAGGATTGTATGATGATAAAACCTGCTCACTATTCACATCAACTACGATCCATGACTTGGCGGCTATCTTAGGAACTGGTAACCTAGAAACATCAACTACTGGTACAGCCAACCTATTAGCGTCTCCAGAAATAGATATAACAGATGTACGGTTCTCTAACTCTGTATCAGAAGAAAAAGACACACTACAGATAAAAAACGAAATGATAAAAAATGCTAATCTCAATAATAAATTCATCAGATAATTAACTTTAAAAATACATCCTAATTTTTCAAAAAACTAAAACATAATCAAAAATGTTTTAAGTATATTTATAATTACTACTATTAAAAGCTAATTTTATTACATTTTAATATGAAATAATACTAGACTTCAGATAAATAGATACCATTTCACGCAATAATAATAATTTTCCATGAAAAAAATGAGAACATGATGGAATCATAATAATTGGTATAGATCTTGGCCGAGCCCAATCCAACATTTCATTAAAAGGCACAACTTCATCTGTTTCACCATGAATTATTATGGTCTTCTCTGGAAGATGAATTTCACTAAATTGGAAACGTTGTACAGCAGAGCCAATAAGCATCAAAAACTTTATATTAAAATATTTATTATCATTATATAACTTTGAATACAATTGTGCAGCAACAGCAGATCCAAATGAAAACCCAAAAAGGAAGCAGGGCAATTCAGAAAAATCTGGATAGATAGCAATAATTTGCTGCATCAGAGCACTCATATCACTAGTCTCACCTACACCATTATCAAAAGAACCATCTGAATCACCAACACCCCTAAAATTAGGCCTGACTGCTACAATACCTTGTCTTAAACACTCTCTAGAAATCGTTGTTATTACTTTATTATTACGATTGCCACCATATAATGGGTGAGGATGTAATATCAAGGCCCAACCAAGAATTTTATGTTCAGGTAATTCAATTGCGCAATCAACTAATCCAGCAGAACCAATTAATTTCTTTATTGTTGTATTAATCAGCATAAATATAAAAGTCCAAAAACGTTGTAATTTGTATTAAAATAAAGATAAATTTACTATTTAATAAGTTTATCTCAACTTCATATGAGAGAATATCTTTTTTCATTATCTTTCTAAGAAGCAAATAAAATTTGGCATTTCTTTAGAAAATCTATAACGAATAAATAATATCTTTAATATCATCTAATTCTTTAAATTGTCAGAATTTTTACCAAGATAGTTTACATAGACATTTAAATTGCAAAAATATGTTACAAATTTTGAAAAAAAACTTACCAATGTTTCATAATATTGAGTGGACTGAATCAATAGATTCTACTAACACAAGCTTAATAAAAAAAATAAAAGCGAATTATATCAAAACACCCTATTTAGAAGGAACTAACAACCAATTTGCTGGCAGAGGAAGACAAGGAAAAAAATGGATAAGCAATAATGATCTAACATTTTCTTGTGCTTTTAATATTAAAATTCATTCTATTAATTTGCCATCAATTGCTATTGTAGCAGGAATAAGTGCTTGTGAGTCACTAAGAGAATTAGTATGTGATAATAATGCATGCCTAACACTAAAATGGCCAAATGATATTCAATGGAGCAACAAAAAAGTCTCTGGAATACTAGTAGAAACAATTAAAGATCATAAAAGAGATAATTGTTACTTTGCGATAATAGGTATAGGTATTAATTTAAATAAATCGATTGATAAGTCAACTGATCTTAATAGGCCGATAACTGATTTATCTGAAATAACTAATCAATCTATTATTAACCGTGAAAAAATTATAAAGATAATAACTACAATATCAGAATCATGGTACAAAGATATATCTATTTTGGAAAAAAATGGTTTACAAGATTTCCATGAACGATTCAAGAAAATTGATTATTTATTTGGGAAGAGAATCAAAATTGAGAAAGAAAACAAAATGATCCAAGATGGAATAGCAAATGGTATAGATCAATTTGGACATCTAACCTTGAAGACAATATCTGGTGTAAAATCATTATATCCTGATAATATATCTATTTACTATAAAAATGATTGTTCTGATTGACTCTGGTAATAGTAGAATAAAAATCGGCTGGCTAGATTATAGAATGAGCATTGCTCATCGTGAACCTCATGCCGCTATATTTGATAATTTAAATATAAAATCTCTTGGCCAATGGATTATTACCTTACCAAGAACTCCATTATATGCAATTGGGTCTAATGTAGCAGGTAAACAAAGAGAATCTATAATTACTCATGAATTAAATTCTATTGGTTGTAAAATAAAATGGATTTCTGCTGAAAAAGAACTATTAGGATTAACTAATAATTACGAACAACCATTATTATTAGGATCTGATAGATGGGCATCTATGATAGGAGTTCTATCTAGACAATCAAAAGAACACCCTCCTCTTATTGTAGCTAGTTTTGGTACTGCAACTACTATAGATATAATAAGTCCTGACAATATATTTATAGGAGGCATTATATTACCAGGAACTTTTATGATGAGACAAGCATTAACTAATGGTACTGCTAACCTACCAATGACTCATGTTAATACAACAAATTTTCCTACAGATACTGTAAAAGCAATAAATTCTGGTATCGTAGCAGCACAAACAGGAGCATTGTTACATCAATATAATGCAGCATTTAATAAATATAAACAAATACCAAAAATTTATGTTACTGGAGGAGTATGGCCAGAATTAGAAACTGAAATTCGTTCATTAATAGAGAAAAATAGATTACCTAATCAACAACCAACAAAAATTGATTATTTGGATAGACTAGTTTTAGATGGCCTAGCATGTATCGCCAAACTAGATTTTAAATAAAATCTATATAATTCCTATTACAAATAACATATCTTAAAACAAGTTGGATAATGATAATCATAAAACTTACTTCTCATTTAATTTATTATGATACCCATATATACTATGGTAGTATAATCTCCAAATACCTATCATCTGGTTGAATTTGATACTAATATTATTCCTAATAATCAGTACTCAACAACCAAGATGATTTCTTAAAAGGTACTTATAGTATATGCATAATATTATTAACTATCACTATTAATACTAATATGCAATTCTTCCAAATGATTCTCTGCTATTAATGAAGGGGCCTGTGTTAGTAAGCACTGGGCTCTTTGTGTTTTTGGAAAAGCAATAACATCTCTAATAGACTCAGAGGAAGTAAGTATAGCAACTAGTCTATCCAAACCAAAGGCAATACCTCCATGAGGAGGAGCTCCATATTGCAAAGCATCTAACAAAAAGCCAAATCTAGCTTTAGCTGTTTCCTCTGTAAAATTTAGCGCTTTAAATACTTTTTTTTGTATCTCTTCTTTATGAATACGAATAGACCCTCCTCCTATCTCCCATCCATTTAAAACCATATCATATGCTTTGGAAAATACTTTATTATAAGATCCTTCTTCTAGAAAAATCTCATGTCCATCTTTAGGACTTGTAAAAGGATGATGTATAGCAACATAACGTTTATCATTCTCATCATATTCAAACATCGGAAAGTCTACAACCCAAAGCGGTTTCCAGTCATTAGTAAACAATCCAGTATCCTTAGCAAATTTGCTATTTCCTATTTTTAATCTCAAGGCTCCAAGTGCATCATATACAATCTTACTTTTATCTGCACAAAAGAAAATAATATCACCATCTTCAGCTCCAACTCTCTCCATTAATAGATGGAGAGCACTATCACAAATATTTTTTATGATAGGTGATTGCATACCATCACGTCCATTATCAAGATTAATAATCTTAATGTAAGCTAACCCACTTGCTCCATATATACCAACAAATTTAGTATAACTATCAATATCGCTCCTAGAAATGGAAATGCCACCAGGTACTCTTAAAGCAACGACTTTACCATCAGCATCCGAAGCTACAGAAGAAAATATTTTAAAATCAACATTTCTAACAATATCTGTAACATTTGATAATTTCAAATTAATACGAAGATCAGGTTTATCTGAGCCATAACAACTCAAGGCCTCTTCCCATGAAAGCACTGGAAAAGGATCAGGTAAATCAATGTTCTTTAATATTTTAAAAATATTTCTAATCATTTTTTCAAAAATAGAACGAACCTCTTGCTCATTTGTAAATGATAATTCACAATCAATTTGGGTAAATTCAGGCTGTCTATCAGCACGTAAATCCTCATCACGAAAACATCTCGTAACTTGATAATATCTATCAAATCCAGAAACCATTAGCATTTGTTTAAACAATTGTGGAGATTGAGGTAATGCAAAAAAATGACCATCATGAACACGTGAAGGAACTAAATAATCACGCGCTCCTTCTGGAGTACTTTTTGTTAAAATAGGAGTTTCAATCTCTATAAATCCAGAGTCATCTAAAAATTTCCTGACTAACTTAGACACATTATATCTAGTCCTTAGATTTGTTTGCATTAATGGTCTTCGCAAATCTAAAACTCTGTTAGAAAGTCTTGTGGTTTCGGATAAGTTGATATCATCTAAATTAAAAGGTAATGATCTTGCTGAGTTAAAAATTTCTAATTTAACACAATTAATCTCTATATCACCTGATACTAAATCGATATTTTTTGTTCCATCAGGTCTAAATCGAACAACACCCTCTACACTAATACAATACTCATTGCGTAGTGTTTCTGCTAAAGAAAAACAAGAATTCTTGGGATCAAAAACTATTTGTATCAACCCAGTATGATCTCTCAGATCTATAAATATTACCCCTCCATGATCACGACGACGATGAACCCAACCATATAACACAATATTCTGACCAAGAAACTTATTAGAAACCTGACCGATATAGCAGCTACGCATTACAAAAACTCCATTTTATATTTATATTGACTTACAAATACTTAATCCTTAGGAGCAACTACTCCCATAGATACAATATATTTCAAAGCATTATCAACAGTTATATTCAAAGGTATGATTTCCTTTTCATTCACAATCAAAAAATAACCGGATGTAGGATTCGGTGTCGTCGGTACATAAACACTGACATATTTATCAGACAGACCAGATAATAACGAATCCTTAGGAACTCCAGTCAAAAAAGCTATTGTCCAACAAGATTCCCTAGGATATTGTATTAAAACAGCCTTCCGAAACGACTGACTCTCCGAAGACAAAATAGTATCACTAACTTGTTTAACAGAATTATATATAGAACGTACCAACGGTATACGTCCTAATATAAACTCCCAATACTTCAAAATAGTACGTCCAATCAAATTAGCGGCTAATAAACCAGTAATCCAAATCACTATAAATACTAATATCAATTGAAACCCTGGTATATTACATCCAAATAGTGACTGTGAAGATAAGAATTTAGGTACAAATGCATCGAGAATACTAACTAATAAATTTAGCACCCATAAAGTAATAACCAGGGGAACCCAAATCAATAAACCAGTAATGAAATATTTTTTTAACATGAAAAGTATCAATTTGTAAATAACTGCTTAATTATTAGATAAATCTGAAGTACTACTATTGTCATTTGGTTTTTCAGACTTTGTTACCTGCTCTTTTTCAGACTTGTTGTTTTTACTATCTCTAAAATCAGTTACATACCAACCATTTCCTTTTAACTGAAAGCTAGGAGCTGTAACTTGCTTAGAATATGAACTGCTACCACAATCTGGACACTTTTGAATAGGATTATCGTTCATTTTTTGTAAAACATCATTGACACAACCACATGTCATACATTTATAGGTGTAAATAGGCATAACAACCTCGCAGATAAATAAGACATAATTTACAAATCAAAGGTTTGATACATAAATATGTGTTTATATAAACTTACAGAAAAAAACCAAAAACATCTAAATATTATCAATATTTATAATTTATATCTTATTAAGATTGACATATAAAAAGTAATGTTAAAAAATTAATCATAGTTATAAAATAATTACATATTAATATATCATCTTGAGGTTACTAATATCTCAAATAAGAGCAAATTTAATATCAAATTGACTTTTGAAGGTCTTTTGTTTTTACAACTTAAAACAATAGCTTGTTGTAAAAAAGTTTTTACTGTTGCCTTAAATATAATTTAGCAAAATCAAAATTTTATAATTTATATAAAACAGCATCCACTTACCAAAAATTATTGTTTTATTTTTGTAAAAAAAAACAATAATAAATATATCTTATATTAATGATATTATCTTTATTAAAAGCAATAACTTTTAAATACCACTTCCAAGACATAATTTGTTAGTAATAAAAATTTTATAAATAAACAGGAGGATTTTTTGTGGCAAATACAATAAAACCTGAATTTCACTTTGCTGATAGAGCTATTAAATTAACTAGCTCTGCTATAAGAGAAATTTTGAAAGTAACAGAAAAAAAAGAAATAATATCTTTTGCTGGAGGATTACCTTCTCCTGAAGGCTTCCCAATAGAAATAGTAAAGGATGCCTTTAACAAAGTTTTAACAGAAAATGGTAAGACTGCCTTACAATATGGTACTACTGAAGGATATACACCTTTAAGACAATGGATAGCAGATGAAATGAATACATCTGGAGCTGGGATTAATATTGATCAAATACTTATAGTATCTGGATCTCAACAAGCTCTTGATCTATTAGGAAAAATACTCATAAACGAAGGCGATAAAATATTAGTTGAAAATCCAAGCTATTTAGGAGCACTACAATCTTTCGGATTATATCAACCTAAATACATACCTGTTCCAACAGATGATGGTGGGTTAATACCAGAACACATAGATGAAGAAATAGCTTCAAATGCACGTTTTTTATATGCCCTACCAAATTTTCAAAATCCAACAGGACGTACATTAAGTCTAGAAAGGCGGAAAAAATTAGTTAAAATAATGACTAATTTAAACATTCCAATAATTGAAGATGATCCTTACGGTGAATTAAGGTATAAAGGCACACCACAACCAAGTCTATTATCTTTATCAAAAGAAACAGGAGGAACAGTAATTAGACTTGGAACCTTTTCTAAAGTTCTAGCACCAGGACTAAGATTAGGCTATGTAATAGCCCCTACACCAATAATTAGAAAACTTGTCCAAGCAAAGCAAGCTTCAGACTTACATTCCCCAACATTAACACAAATGGCAGTTTACGAAGTAATTAAAGACGGCTTTTTACAAAAACATCTGCCTAATGTAAGGAATATATATCGAACTCAAGGACAATGCATGCTAAAAGCAATAGAAAAAGAATTCCCAAAAGGAGTGCAATGGACTAAACCAGAAGGTGGTATGTTTCTATGGATTACTTTACCAAAACATATAGATAGCACTAAATTACTAGAAAAAGCAATTACTAGAAACATAGCTTTCGTCACAGGAAAACCATTCTTCATTGCTCCTTCAGCAGAAGAAAACTGCACTATGAGACTAAGTTTTGCAACAGTTCCAGAAGAAAAAATAGTGGAAGGAATTTCCTTATTAGGACAATTAATCAAAGAAAATTTGTAGTTTTATTAAGATGATGCCAATCACAATAATTATTTATTAAATCAATATACTTGAAATGGTTGGCATCATTCTCTTATAACACACTATCCTTAAATTAAGAATTATCTAATTCTTAATTTAAAATCTATTTTTATAAAAAATATTGCATATTCACAAATTTGTTCATCTAATTAGATAATAATTAACCTAAGAAAAACAATATTCTTTTGCAGGAAATGTACCTTCTTTAACTTCTAATGAATATTTTTCAACTGCTTGTGAAATTTGCTCCTCCAGATTAGCGTATTTTTTTACAAATTTTGGAGAAAAATTTTTCTGCATTCCCAGAACATCATCTACTACTAATATTTGGCCATCACAAGAAGGTGAGGCACCTATTCCTATTATAGGTATACCTAATTTATTTGATATACGTTCCCCAATTACTTCTGATACACATTCTAAAACTATAGCAAATGCACCAGCTGACTCCAACAAAGTAGCATCTTCAAGAACCTTTTTAAATATATGGTCTTCTGATTTTAATGCTTTAAAACCACCTGCAATATTAAATTGCTGTGGCATTAAACCAATATGTCCCATAACAGGAATACCTCTTTGAGTTAAAAAACTAACTGTTTCAGCCATTTCAGAACCACCCTCTATTTTTACTGCTTGAGCACCTGTTTCTGACAAAATTCTAGATGCATTTTTAAATGCCTGAGATTTAGATGCCTGATAACTACCAAATGGCATATCTACTACTATACAAGAAAGTTTTGTAGACCTTACTACAGCTGAGCCATGAGCTATCATCATATCCAATGTAACAGATAACGTATTAGTAAATCCGTATACAACCATACCTACAGAATCTCCGACTAGTATTAAATCAACATGTTTATCAATAATACTAGCTATTGATGAAGTATAAGCAGACAATGACACAATTTTTTGTTTTCTTTTACAATTTTTGATAAAAACAATATTTTTTCTTAAAATTTGTGCAGACATTTCTATAAAAACTCCGAAAAATAAATATAAACTCTTTCAAAAAATTTAGAATGGAATATCATCATCCATATCTGATAAGTCATTGAATGCTTTACTTGCAATTGAAGCGCTTTGCTGTGATTTTCCTTTGTATGAATTATTTGTTTCTATCATTCCATGAGCCTCATTGTTGTTGTTGACAGAATCCTTAGAACCGAGCATCTGCATTTGATCAACAATAATCTCAGTACTATACCTATCAGTACCTGTTTCTTTATCTTGCCATTTCCTTGTTTTTAACCTTCCCTCTAGATAAACAGGTCTACCTTTTTTCAAAAATTCACCAGCAATTTCAGCTAAACGATTATATAAAACCACACGATGCCATTCTGTTTCTTCACGACGTTCTCCACTATTCCTATCCTTCCATTGTGAGGTAGTTGCAACAGACATATTACAAATCGCTGATCCCTCTGGTGTATAACGAACCTCTGGATCTCTTCCTAAATTTCCAACGATTATCACTTTATTAACTGAAGCCATACAATATATCCATCAAATATTATTAATCATAGAAATAGATTGTATCTCAGTAAACAAATACTTTAAACTCATTATTCACCAAGAATTAAATTTAAATATAATTAGATAAATACCTATAATATAAAATTATTACTAACTACACTGATTACAAAAATTCTTATTACATGGATAACATCATAATAAAAGGAGCTAGAGCTCATAATTTAAAAAATATATCTTTGAACATACCACGTAACAAAATTGTAGTTATTACAGGTGTATCAGGATCAGGCAAATCTTCTTTAGTATTCGATACAATATACGCAGAAAGCCAGAAAAAATATTTAGAATGTCTTTCAACATATTCAAGACAAATCAATAACTCACTACCAAATCCTGATATCGATGATATAGAAGGGCTATCTCCTTCTATATCATTAAAACAAAAACTATCTTTACAAAGCTCCAAATCAACTATAGGGACCGTATCAGAAATAAGCAATCATTTAAGATTATTATTCGCAAAAATTGGATTTGCAATATGTCCTAAACACAAGACAATCCTTAGGTCATATAATGCCAAAGAGATTACAAAATGGGCCTTTTCTTTAAATCCAGAAACTAAAATTATACTTCTAGCTCCACTAGATATTAATAATACAGAATCAGTAATTACAACGTTAAAAAAACAAGGTTATTTACGCCTAAGAATTAATAAACAAATTACCGAAATAGAAAAAATTCACAACCCAGAAAAAGAGCTTCTTGATAAGACAATAGAATTAGTTGTAGATAGATTAACAATCAAAGATGAAAATAAAAATCGTTTAATTTCGAGCATTGAAACAGCTTTAAAAATAGGAAACGGTCATATAATTCTAGAAACAACTCATGATAATAAAGAATTCTTTTTTTCAAATATTATAGAATGTCAAATATGCAAATACCAAGTAAAAACAATAGAACCTGGCCTATTTAGTCATAATAGTAATATTGGAGTATGTAAAACTTGTAAAGGCATTGGCTATGTTACATATATAGACCACGAATTATTGATTAATCCAGAATTAAGTCTAACAAATGGGGCAATTAATATTTTTGACAAAAACCTAATAAGAGAATTAGAAAATTTAGCATACAAATATAATTTTAATTCAAAATCTATCTTCAAAGAGTTATCAAAGAAAATACAATCTATAATCATATGGGGAGAGGATATTCATAATAATAAAAATATATTTCCGGGTATTATTAACTATCTAGAAAACCACATAGAAAAACCTAATTCTAAAATATTCTCAACAAAACTAAAAGACTATTGCAATATAAAAGAATGTCCTGAATGTAAAGGATCAAAAATTTGTATAGAAGCACGAAATATAAAATTAAGATCATCTATTAACAAGGAATCAATTGCTATTTTATCAATAGATGAAGTCGAGTCATTAAAAATATCAGAATGCATAAAATGGATAAAAGAATTACAATATAATGATTCAGATAAAGAAATAGTAAAACAAATTATACCATCGATAATAAATAAACTATCATTCTTAGAAGAATCTGGACTAGGATATTTATCTCTAAACAAAAGCATAAATAAAACCTCTAGAGGTGAAGCTCAACGCATAATGTTATTAGGTCTTATTTGCTCCAACCTTACTGGCATTACGTATTTATTAGATGAGCCATCTGCCGGTCTGCATAAGGAGGATATGATATCCATAATAAAAATCCTAGAAAAACTACGAAAACTAGGCAATAGCATAATAATAGTAGAACATGATGAAACTATCATTAAAGAATCTGATTGGATAATAGAAATAGGACCAGGGTCAGGCATTAATGGTGGCACTATTATAGCTGAAGGAACACTAGAGCATATCATAAATAACCAAAATTCAATTACAGGTTATTTTTTGAAGAAAAACAGATTTACTAGACAAAAGACAAACAATAAAATAAATAAATTTACACCTTGGCTTCAAATAGAAATTTTAGATAATTTCAATAAAATAATAAACATAGAGATACCTAATGGTTTTATAACTTGTATAACAGGAATCTCTGGATCAGGAAAATCAAATCTAGTAAATAATATATTAATTCCTACTTTTCTAAGAAAAATCAATAACAAAAATGATAATTTATATTATGAAAATCTCAAGTGCAGCGGCATAAACAATTTTAATAACATAATATATATAGATCAAAATAATATTGGAACCATATATAATAGCATTATAGCTACTTATTGTGATTTTCTAACAGACATCAGGGAATTATTTTCACAAACACCTGAAGCTAAAATTAGAGGATATAAACCTAGCAGATTTAGTTTTAACGTTAAAGGTGGCAGATGTGAAGAATGTAATGGCAATGGCACAAAAAAAATAGATATGTATTTTTTGCCTAATATACAATTAAAATGCAATATTTGTAATGGAAAACGTTACAATCATGAAACACTAGATATAACATATAGGAATTTAAACATTGCTGAAATTCTAGATCTTACCGTAGAAAAGGCCATGGACATTTTCAATGCTTTGCCGAATATAGCTAAAAAATTACAGTCTTTAATAGAAGTTGGTTTATCATACCTATGTATTGGACAAAGCCTTGCTACATTATCAGGAGGAGAGTTACAAAGACTAAAGATAGCTACAGAATTGGCTAAAAGAAGCAATGATCACACGTTATATATTTTAGATGAACCAACACTAGGTTTACATTTCAAAGATGTTGATATATTACTGAACATTCTATATAAGCTGATTGATAAAGGAAATACTATTCTTATAGTTGAACATAACTTAGATATTATAAAAAATTCAGACTGGATAATAGACTTAGAGGCTGATCACGATAGTGAAATTGGAACTAGGATAATAAATCAAGGAACACCAAAAAAAATAGCTCTATCAAAAAAAGGATATACTGCCAAATACCTCTTAGAATCCGCTACTAACAAAGATTAATCTTTAAAAACCTTATCTATTAAAAGATTTAAAACAAGATATAGCATCACGATCTGTCATACCAGATATATAATCCACAATCTGTTGATTTATATTATCAGAATCACAGTATAGAATTTCCTTTGGTAATAGTCTATGATTGTTCATATATATTTCAAATAATGTTTTAATTATATATCTACCCTTTGCAGCAGCATTTAAAACCACATCATGTCTATATAATTTTAGGTATAAGAAACTCTTTATTTCATTCAAATAGTTTTCCATTGATTCAGAAAATCTTATCATATTACATTTGACTCTTACATCATAAATATTTTTTGGACTAATTTGATGAATAATATTAGTTGAGTTACTAATAATATCCATCACTAAAATATTAATTAAACTTCTAATAGTTTCTAAAATTAAAATTTTTTCGTCAAAATCACGATATAAGTGCTTAACATCATAAAAACATTTTCCAAAAAGATATAGATCTTTCAGATCCTTTAACTCTATTAAACCATAATGCAAACCATCATCTATATCATGTGTATTGTAAGCTATCTCATCAGCATAATCTACTAATTGCGCTTCTAAGGATGGATTAGTCCCATTAATAAATCTAGCTCCAATATCTCCTAATTTTTCGGCATCTTTTTTACTACAATGTTTCAATATTCCTTCACGAGTTTCAAAACAGAGATTTAAACCATTAAAATTAATATATCTCTTTTCTAAAAGGTCCACTATTCTTAAACCTTGTAAATTATGCTCGAAACAACCTATATTCATACCCAAGCTCTGAATAGCTAAATTTATTTCCTCTTGCCCAGCATGCCCAAATGGAGCATGTCCTAAATCATGTGCTAAAGCTATAGCTTCTGATAAATCCTCCGAAAGAGACATGCTTCTAGCAATAGTTCTTGCAATTTGTGAAACTTCCAGGCTATGTGTTAAACGTGTACGGAAACAATTACTAGAATCAATATTAACAAAAACCTGAGTTTTAGAATCCAATTTTCTAAAAGCCTTGGAATGGATAATTCGATCTCTATCCCTCTGGAAATTGTTTCTATGTAAAGATCTTTCATTATTTTCAGTATATAAACGACCTTTTGTTTCTTCTGGTCTACACGCATAAGGCATTAGAATATTTGTCATTTATTTTGTTGTTTTTTCTAGAGTTATTCTTATTTTATCCTCCGAAACTTGTTTGATCAACGCATGTCCTATTCTGTCTATCAAAACAAATCTAATATTTCCCTGTGTATTTTTTTTATCAACTGACATGAGATCTATCCATTTATCAAAACCAAGATCAGGTGCAATTACTGGGCATCCTATTTTAGATACTAATGATTTAACACGATCAAGAATAGTTTTGTCTAAATCAAATACCAAAGAAGATAATAATATTGATTGAATCAAACCACACCCTACAGCTTCACCATGGAGCCATTTACCATAACCTAAACCAGATTCTATAGCATGACCAAAAGTATGCCCTAAATTGAGGATAGCACGCAAACCTGATTCTTTTTCATCTTTACTAACAACATATGATTTTAACTCACAAGAGCGTTTTATAGCATATTCTATAGAGCTCTTTTTCAAAGATAATAAATCTTGGATATTATTTTCACACCATTCCCAAAAATCTGAGTCTAATATCAACCCATATTTGATAACCTCTGATAATCCTGCTGAAACCTCCCTAGGATCCAAGGTATCAAGAACATCTACATCAACTTCTACAGAATTAGGCTGATAAAATGCACCTATCATATTTTTACCTAGAGGATGATTTATAGCTGTTTTTCCTCCAACCGAAGAATCTACTTGAGCCAATAAAGTTGTCGGAACCTGTATAAACCTAATACCCCTCATATAAACAGAAGCAGCAAAACCAGTTATATCTCCAATAACTCCACCTCCTAGTGCAAGCAAAACAGATTGACGATCTATTTTATTAGTCAAAAGAATATCAAAAATTTTGTTTAAACTCTCCCAGTTTTTATAAACCTCACCATCTGGTAATTCAATTACAAAAACTGGCAAACCAGTTTTTTGCAAAGAAGCTTTCACTCTAGATAAATATAGACCTGCAACTTTTGGATTAGTTACTATAACCACAGAAGTAGCATCTGATGGAACAGCTAGATCCAAGTGATCTAAACGACCTTGTTCAATATTAATAGGATAAGAAGCATTGGGCACATCAACATTAACGACTTTCATATAGATTTCTCATTTCTCTTTAACATCAACACTAATTCTTTTGCTATATCAATAACATTATAAAAACTAGTATCTATAATTATATCTGCAACCTCATGGTACATAGGATCACGTAATTCAAGCAAACTTTGTAATTTTAAATAAGGATCTTTAGTAGCAAGTAATGGACGATTATGATCAGAATTTGTTCTCTTAAATAGAACATCTAACTCTGCTTTTAAATATACAACAATTCCTCTGGATTTCAGAATTTGTCTATTATCTGGTGCTAAAACAGCTCCTCCTCCAGTGGCTAATACTATTCTCTCATCTAGTGAATATCTCTTCAAAAAATCAGACTCTCTTTTTCTAAATCCAGATTCACCTTCTATCTCAAAAATTAGTGGTATCTTAACCCCACAAGCCGCTTCTATTTCATAATCTAAATCTATAAATTTTCTATCCATATACTGGGCTAAACTTCTGCCAATTGTGCTTTTTCCTGCTCCCATCATTCCAACTAAAAAAATAGGCGTTTTATCGCATAGCTGTTTTGATGTAGCATAATAACCCTTAATATTTTGATGAGATTCATCAAATGATGTACTCTTTATATAATTAGATTGAAACTTTTTAGAAATATCCATATTTACGTAAATACTCTATTTAAATTTTAGAATTTATAAAATTAACTTCGAAGCAATTAGTATATCAACTAAATGAACAATAAAAAATTATCATCAAGATTATTATCAAAATCCTTGATTATAACAGCCTATTTCTTACTATGTTTAATAATACTTCTTTGTATTATATCAATTTTCACATGGCCTAAATTACCAAACCTCAATGTAATGATAGATTACAAACCACCTATTCCACTAAGAATCTATAGTGCAGATAATATATTAATCGGAGAATTTGGAGAGGAACGAAGAAAACTATTACGTTTTGATGAAATACCTGATCAAATGAAACTAGCAATACTAGCAGCTGAAGACAACCATTTCTACAAACATAAAGGAATAAATTGGCAAGGAATAATAAGAGCTAGTATTATTAATTTACGTAACATGTCAAAAACTCAAGGAGCTAGCACTATAACGATGCAAGTAGCTAGAAACTTTTATCTTTCTTCAGAAAAGACATATTCTCGCAAATTATATGAGCTATTATTAACTATAAAAATAGAAAAAGAATTAACAAAAAATCAAATTCTAGAACTATATATGAATCAAATATATCTAGGACATCATTCCTATGGTTTTGAAACAGCTTCACTAACATATCTAGGAAAACCATTATCAAAAGTAACTATAGCCGAGGCTGCTTTATTAGCAGGTATCCCAAAGGCACCTTCAATATATAATCCTATATCGAATATAACAAGAGCACAAGCCAGGAAAAAATATATTCTTGATAGAATGTTATCGCTTGGGTACATTTCTGAGTCAGAATACCAACAAGCAATTAATCAAAAAATCCATATAAAACAAACAGGAAATAAACTAACAGATTATAAAAATTATAGTGATCATATAGCAGAAACTGTAAGACAACTAATGTTCAAGGTATACAAAGAACAATTATACTCAAAGGGACTTAATGTCTATACTACGATCAGATCATTTGATCAAATAACTGCATATAATGCAGTAAGAAATGCTGTCATAAAATATACCATACAATCAAGATACAATGGTCCTGAAGCTCAATTTTCGATTAAACCACCAGATGAAAATGATACAGAAATTAAACAAAAATCTTTTAAAGAAAAACTATATAAAATATTTGACCAATATCAAGACCATAAAGAATTATTAGCATACCTAGTTATAGGTATAAATGATGAAGAAATTACATTAATCAATAGAAATCATGAGATCACTAAAATAAACGATAAAAAATCCATTGAATTAACTAAAAAACTAGATAATAATAAGAGAATAAAGATAGGTTCATTGATATATGTGTTGCATCAAGAAAATAATATAAAGAAAATTATTAACTTGCCATCAGTACAAGCAGCTTTTATTTCAATATCTCCTAAGAATGGAGCAATTATTTCCCTTATAGGTGGCTCAGATTTTTACAAAGATAATTTTAATAGAGCTACACAAGCTTGGAGACAACCTGGATCTAGCATAAAGCCTTTTATATACGCAGCTAGCCTGGAAAAAGGATTAACTCCCAATACTAAAATTTCTGATATGCCTTTTGAACTGACAGCCGAACAAACTGGTTCAAAAGCATGGAGTCCAAAAAATTATGGACATCGCTATGAAGAAATTCTCACAATGCGCCAAGGCCTTTATAAATCTAAAAATATGGTTTCAATAAGAATACTAGATTATATAGGTCCCAGTTATGCCCAAGAATATCTAACAAAATTTGGCTTTGATAAAAATCGTCACCCAGCTGTTTTATCAATGGCTTTAGGAACAGGACTGGTAACTCCATTGCAATTAACTACTGCTTTTTCCACATTTGCTAATGGTGGACATTTAATACCACCATATTTAATAGAAAAAGTTACAGATAACTCTGGACAAATTATTATGCAACATTTACCGATAGAGCCAGATAAAAGCAATCAAAGCATTGACCCTAGAACTGCTTATATTATGAATGATATGCTAAAAGGAGTAGCCACCTATGGTACTGCATCTAGAACTAATAAATTACTTAAACGCAATGACATTGCTGGAAAAACAGGAACTACTAATGATGCAATAGATGCATGGTTTTCTGGATATAATCAACAATTAGTAGCAACAGCCTGGATGGGGTTTGATTTGCCCAGATCATTAGGATTGAATGAAACAGGAGGAAGATTAGCTATGCCAATGTGGATAGATTACATGAGCAAAATTTTGAAAAATATGCCTGAAGATAAAAATACTGTTATGCCAGAAGGAATCTTGAATGCTAAAAATAATTTCTATTTTAAAGAATTCCCTCCAGGCCAAGCAATTTCTGAAATCTTATCTAAAAATCCAATTTCATTAAAAAACAATAAATTGATAAATTAACTTCCTAATAACTATAAACTATAATTTAAGTACAAAATCTCTGCCAATAATATTGGAACAAATTTCAGATAATTTTAGATCGAAATCCTGACCTCCTCTTTTATCTTTCCATTTATAACCATCATAAAAATAGTGAAAACCTCCGTTTTTAACGGTTGCAAGCCAAAGTTCTTGTAGATAAACTTGTCCTGTTATTACTATATAATCAAAATTATCAAACTTTACGTTCAAAATTAATCCATTTAAATCTGTATCTATGTCTATATCATAATTTAAAAGATCATCTATCTGGTCACTAACAGCATTTAGAGTTTTGCCAAATAAGTCTATAAATTCAAAATCTGTCATGCTATCTTTACGCTCAAAGTTAATATATATAAAATCACATGAAAATAATATTAAGAGATATAATACAAGTATATAATATAATTTTTTCTTAAAACATAGTAACCCATTATGATATCTAAAAATAGATTAAATAAGTTAATAATGATATTTTTAGTTTGTTTCCTTGTAAGCTCTTGTGGATATAAAGGAAATCTCTGTGAGACTAGTAAATTACAAAAATTTTCACAAGAAAATTTTCATAATATAAATGAAACACCTCATTATTAATAAATAATTTCTCTAAATTGAATTATGACTAATAAAATTAAAACCCCTTATTTAAAAATAAAAAATAACATATTACACCTGGAAGATGTTAATCTAGAACTTTTATCTCAAAAAATTGGAACTCCCTTGTACGTTTACTCAAGAGCAAGCCTCAAGGACTCTTGGAACAGATACTATAACGCCATCAAAAATAATAATGCTATGGTCTGTTATGGTATGAAAGCTAACTCTAACCTTGCTATTTTGAAGGAATTTGTTAACCTGGGCTCTGGATTTGATATAGTATCTGGCGGAGAACTTGAAAGGGTATTATCTGTTGGAGGTGATCCTAAGAAAATAGTTTTTTCAGGTGTTGGAAAACAAGAATGGGAAATAAAAAATGCCCTCAAATCTGGTATAAAATGTTTCAATATTGAATCAGAAGCAGAATTATATAAAATATCACAAATAGCTGATGAATTAAAGATAATAGCACCAATATCACTTAGAGTTAATCCTGATGTTGACGCCAAAACCCACCCATATATATCAACAGGATTAAAAGAAAACAAATTTGGCATTGCTTTTAAAAATGCTTTTGATTGCTATAAAATTGCTTCATCATTACCTTTTATCAAAATAATAGGTATAGATTGCCACATAGGTTCACAGCTAACAGAAATTTCTCCTTTCTCAGCCGCTTTAGAAAAAATAATTCCACTTATACAAAATTTAATTGAAAATAATATTAATATTAAACATGTAGATATTGGTGGCGGTTTAGGCATCACATATAAAGATGAGATTGTACCAGACCCAAAAGATATTGTAGATACTGCCCGTTCTAAATTAAAAGAAGCAAATTTGAATCATCTAGAATTGATATTGGAACCAGGACGTTCTTTAATTGGCAACTCAGGAATACTTTTAACAAAAATTTTATATTTAAAACACTCTGATGATAAAAATTTTATTATAGTAGATGCTGCTATGAATGATTTAATAAGACCAGCTTTATATCAATCGTATCATGAAATTCAACAAGTCCAATCAAGAAGTGGTCAAGCTAAAGAATATGATATAGTTGGTCCTGTATGTGAAAGTGCTGACTGGCTTGCAAAAAATAGATTTCTTACCGTCAAAGAAAATGATCTTCTAGTTATAGAATCAGCTGGAGCTTATTGTACTACTATGGCTAGCAATTATAATTCTAGAGTTAGACCTGCAGAAGTAATAGTAGATGGTTCAAGATTCTATGTTATTAAAAATAGAGAAAAATTATCAGACATTCTAGAATTAGAAACAACAATTTAATCACTAAAAACAAGACTTTTTCATAAAGTCTTGTTTATGAATAAAGAACAAAAACCAGTGTCATTACTACATACAGCTTTCTTTTACAGTTCTGCCTACAAAACAAATCAATTACCAATAGAAGGTATTCCAGAAATATGTTTTCTTGGTAGATCTAACTCCGGCAAATCATCGGCTATAAATTTAATAACCAATAAAAAGAAACTAGCCTTCTCTAGCAAAACACCAGGAAGAACTAGATTGATAAATATGTTTGCATTAAAGCAAACTATTAATTCTAACATATGCGGATATCTAGTAGATTTACCTGGTTATGGATATTCGAATTTACCAAATTCAGAACAAAAAAATTTAGAAATCACAATAATTAACTACATTCAAAATAGAAAATCCATAAGAGGTTTTATTCTATTACTAGATATAAGACGCGGTATTACTAATCTAGATAGATATCTAATAGATTTAATAGAACCATTAAACAAAACTATAATAATATTACTTACTAAAGTAGATAAATTAAATCACGAACAAGTCATTAAAACAAAAAAATATATAGAACAAAATCTAAGTTTTATAAAAAAACCTTTTGAAGTAATTAGCTTCTCTGCCACTAAAAAAATAGGCATAACAGAAACAACTACTTCGATTGAAAAATTAATATTGAATAACAAAGAAATAATATTATGACATCCAAACAAATTACCTCAGGCTATTTTCCTAATACAAGACTAAGAAGATTAAGAAATAAAAATTTTTCACGAAGACTAATTTCAGAAACAAGTATTTCAGTAAATGACCTAATATTTCCAATATTTATAATAGATGGCATAAATATAAAACAAGCTATTCCTTCTATGCCTGGAATCTATAGGTATTCAATTGATCAAGCATTATATATCGCTGAAGAATGCATAAACTTAGGAATTCCTGCAATTGCACTATTTCCTGTTATTGATTCTAATTTGAAAAAAAGTAATGGTATCGAATCTATTAATCCAGATGGCATTATTCCTAAATGCATAAAAGAAATAAAGAAACGCTTCCCAGAATTAGGTGTTATGACTGATGTCGCATTAGATCCTTATACTTCTCATGGACAAGATGGAATAATAGATGATAGTGGGTATGTTATAAATGATACTACTGTTGAAATGTTAGTAAAACAAGCACTGATTCAAGCCAATGCTGGAGCAGATATAATCGCACCAAGTGATATGATGGATGGCAGAATTGGTACTATAAGACATAGTCTTGAGTTAAACAACCATATTAATACTCTTATTATGGCTTACTCTGCGAAATATGCTAGTGCTTTTTATGGTCCTTTTAGAGACGCAATAGGGTCAACGAACAATTTAAAAAACTCAACAAAATTAAATTATCAAATGCATCCAGGTAACTCAAATGAAGCAATAAGAGAGGTTTTTCTCGATATTAAAGAAGGAGCTGATATGGTGATGGTAAAACCAGGTATGCCATATCTTGATATATTATATAGAGTAAAAGAAAAATTCGAAATGCCAACTTTTATTTATCAAGTTAGTGGAGAATATTCCATGTTAAAATCAGCTATAAACAATGGTTGGCTTGATAATAATAAAACAATAATAGAAACAATGATAGGATTTAAAAGAGCTGGAGCAGATGGAGTTATTACATATTTTGCTTTAGAAATAGCAAAATTGATTAAACATAACAACTTCATTTAAATACTATTAAAAACAAACAAACTAAGAGATTGTTTACAACCTCTTAGTTTAAATTTCCATACAAATATTATTTATTTAGATATAGTAGAACTATTATCCGATCTATCTACCATTTCCATAAAAGCCATTGGTGCATTATCACCTTGACGGAATCCCATTTTTAAAATTCTAGTATATCCACCTGGTCTATTAAGATAACGAGGACCAATATCAGCAAATAACTTAACAACAGCTTCACGATCTCTTAAACGAGCAAAAGCTCTACGTTTATTTGCTAAAGTTGGACTTTTACCTAATGTAATCAAAGGCTCTATAACATGACGTAATTCTTTAGCCTTTGGCAAAGTAGTCTTAATTGCTTCACAATTAATTAGGGAAACTGCCATATTGCGAAACATAGCAAGACGATGACTACTAGTGCGATTCAGCTTACGCAACCCATTAGCATGGCGCATAATAAATTTCCTTCAAATTTAAAAATAATTTCTTTACTATTTTAAGAACTATATGAATAATCATGAATGCTCTATATCTATAGGAGGCCAATTATCTAGTTTCATGCCAAGTGTTAATCCTCTTGAGGCCAATACATCTTTTATTTCATTTAAGGATTTACGGCCTAAATTAGGAGTTTTTAATAAATCATTCTCTGTTCTTTGAATTAAATCGCCAATATAATAAACATTTTCAGCTTTTAAACAATTAGCAGAACGAACTGTTAACTCTAATTCATCAACTGGTTTTAACAAAACAGGATCTATACGTGGAGCATTTCTAGATGGTAATTCTTGAGAATCCTGAGATCCTTGCAAAGAGGCAAATATAGACAGCTGATCCATAAGTATAGCAGCAGCTTTTCTAATAGATTCCTCTGGAGTCATCACTCCATTTGTTTCTATATCTAAAATAAGTTTATCTAAATCAGTACGCTGTTCAACACGAGCACTTTCAACAAAGTAACTTACTTTCCTCACAGGACTATAAGAAGCATCCAATACAATACGACCTATGGAGTTGCTTTTATCTTCCATCAAGGCTCTCACATTACCAGGAACATAACCACGACCTCTATCAACCTTGAAATGTATTTCTAATTTACTACTACCAGTTAAATTACAAATTAAATGTTCCGGATTAATTATTTCAACATCATGAGGCAAACTAATATCTTTTGCTAAAACTTCTGATACCCCTTCTTTAACCAGAGTTAAATTTGCATCACTCCGACCATGAAGTTTAAACACAACACCCTTCAAATTCATCAATATATCTACAACATCTTCACGTACCCCAGGAATAGTAGAATACTCATGAACTACCCCAGATATTATAACTTCAGTAGGGGCATATCCTTCCATAGAAGACAATAGAATACGTCTTAAAGCATTTCCAAGTGTATGTCCATAACCACGCTCGAAAGGTTCCATCGAAACTCTAGCCCTATTTGGGCTTATAGGTTCTACCTCTATAGTTCGAGGTTTTAAAAAATCCCTAATAGGCATACTCTCAACCCTTTTTTCAATACCCTCAGCTCGTTACACTGATAAGGCTGATAAAAACTAAATAATAATTCATCAAGCAAATACAGATTATCGAGAATAAAGTTCTACTATCATTGACTCATTTATATCTCTAGCAACATCTGCACGATCAGGAGAAGTTTTGAAAACACCAGTAAGTTTTTCAATATCAACATCTACCCATTGAGGAATACCGATATTTTCTGCTAACTTAATAGATTCTTTAATTCTACTCTGATTCCTAGATCTGTTTCGAATAGAAATTCGATCACCTGCTTTAACAGATAATGATGCTATATCAACAACCTTACCATTTACTTCAATAGCTCTGTGGTTAACTAGTTGTCTAGATTCTGCACGTGTAGATCCGAATCCCATTCTATATACAACATTATCAAGTCTAGATTCTAGTAATTTAATCAAAGTTTCTCCAGTATTTCCTCTAAGACGCTCTGATTCCCTAAAATATTTACGAAACTGTTTTTCTAAAATACCATACATTCTTTTTAATTTCTGTTTCTCACGCATCTGAGATCCATAATCAGATGTACGTGCTCCAGAAATACGCCCATGTTGTCCAGGCTTCGATTCAGATTTACATTTTGAATCAAAAGATCTACGTGCGCTTTTCAAAAAAAGATCAGTTCCCTCACGACGAGAGAGCTTACATTTTGGTCCAATATAACGTGCCATGATAAATATTACCTTTATATACGACGACGCTTTGGAGGACGACATCCATTGTGAGGAACAGGAGTGATATCTGCTATACTTGAAATTTTAATACCAAGAGCATTCAAGGCTCTAACAGAAGATTCACGTCCAGGTCCAGGTCCTTTAATACGTACCTCGAGAGTTTTTATTCCAAAATCCAATGCAGCACGTCCAGCAGTTTCAGCAGCTACCTGTGCAGCAAATGGAGTTGACTTTCTTGATCCCTTGAAACCAGAAGAACCTGAAGTCGCCCAAGACAAAGCGTTACCTTGTCTATCTGTTATAGTTACGATAGTATTATTGAAAGAAGCATGTATATGCGCTATACCATCAGAAACATTTTTTTTTATTTTTTTGCGGATACGTGAAGAACCGCTTACAGAGTTTTTCGCCATAATCTAAATTCCTCAATTATTTTTTCAGAGAGGCAGCAGCACGACGTGGACCCTTTCGAGTACGAGCATTAGTGCGAGTTCTCTGACCTCGAACGGGAAGCCCCCTTTTATGACGCATACCACGATATGTACCAAGATCAATTAACCTTTTAATTGAAAATTGAATCTCTCGACGAAGATCACCTTCTACAGTGAACAAATTAACTTGTTCACGAATCCGCTCCAATTCCGCATCGGTCATATCCTTTATTTTTTTGCTAACAGAAACTCCAGAAGCTTCACAAATTTTGCGAGCACTAGAACGTCCAATACCAAAAATTGCGGTAAGACCAATCTCAGCATGCTGTTGTGGCGGAATATTAATGCCAGCAATACGGGCCATGACTGTTCCTTGAATAAATCATTTGTTCATCAATTCTAATATGATAAAAAAACATACTAACCTTGACGCTGTTTATGACGTGGATCGGTGCAAATAATTCGCACTACTCCATGACGTTTAATTACCTTACAATTGCGGCAAACCCGCTTAACCGATGCCATTACTTTCATGGTTAACTCCTAACTTTCCGTAACATTTCTTGGCTTACTTGGCACGGAAAATAATTCGAGCCCTAGTAAGATCATAAGGTGTTAGCTCTACAGTCACTTTATCTCCAGGCAATATTCTGATGTAATGCATGCGCATCTTACCAGATATATGACCTAAAACTACATGACCATTTTCGAGCTTAACGCGAAAATTCGCATTTGGAAGATTTTCCAAAACCTCTCCCTGCATTTGTATGACATCGTCCTTAGACATTATCTTTTTTACTTAAAATAAAACAAATATTTTTCATCATTCTAACTCTTGAAATTAGCTTTCTTAAGCAAAGAATCGTACTGATAAGACATAAGACAAGTTTGAACCTGTGTCATAAAGTCCATCGTTACAACCACAATTATTAAGAGAGAAGTACCTCCAAAACTAAAAGGCACACTCCACTTAGAAACCAAGAACTCTGGAACAAGACATATAATTAAAATATATAAAGCACCAACCAAAGTTAACCTAGTTAATATTTTATCAATATAACGTGAGGTTTGCTCTCCTGGTCTAATACCAGGTATCAAAGCTCCGCTTTTTTTGAGATTATCAGCTGTTTCTCTGCTATTAAATACTAAAGCCGTATAAAAAAAACAAAAAAACACTATAAGAACAGAATATAAAACTAAATAAACAGGTTGTCTAGGAGACAAATATTCAGCCAATTTACTTAACCAATCCATATGTTCTACTTCAGAAAACCAACTTGCAACAGTGGCAGGAAGCAACATAAGAGCAGAAGCAAATATAGGAGGTATAACTCCAGACATATTTAATTTTAATGGTAAATGAGAGTTCTGTCCTCTATAAATCTTATTCCCAACTTGACGTTGAGCATAATTAACAACAATTTTACGTTGACCCATCTCAACAAAAACTACTAAAAAAGTTACAACAATAACAACAGCAATGATAAAAAAGGCAGCAAATAATGTTATTGAATAAACGCGAACCATTTCTAAAAGAGCAAAAATAGCACTCGGAAGTTCCGACACTATTCCAGCAAATATTATCATGGAAATCCCATTACCTAAACCTCTTTCTGTAATTTGCTCTCCAAGCCACATAACAAACATAGTACCGGAAACTAAAGTTAAGACTCTTGTAAACTGATAGAAAAAACTGCTATCTATGATCAAACCTTGCTGTGAATCTAGAACTAATGTAACACCAATAGCCTGCACTAACGCAATCAAAACTGTAATATATCTTGTATATCTAGATATTTTTCTTCTTCCTGCCTCACCTTCCTTTTTCAAAGCATGCAATGAAGGAACAATGACACTTAATAACTGCACAAAAATAGAAGCAGATATATATGGCATAATACCTAAAGCAAACACTGAAAATCTAGATAAAGCTCCACCAGAAAACATATTAAATAAACTTATAATACCACCTTGATTTCTATTAAAAAGTTCTTCTAAAGCGTAGGGATCAACACCTGGAACAGGAACATGAGTACCAATACGATAAACTAAAAGAGCTAGAACAAGAAACAACGCTCTCCTTTTTAAATCAGAATAACCCAGATTATTGCCCAAAGATGAAATTCCTTTAGCCACTTCAAAATCCTCTTATAATATTGATCCACCAATCTCTTCTATTGCAACACGTGCACCAGCAGAAACAGAAATCCCTTTTAATATAAACTTACGAGATACAGAACCAGATTTTATAAGCTTAACAAATTTAACACCGTTTTTTATCAAACCAGCAGCTTTTAAAATTTGTAAATCAACCTCTTCTGTCGATAATTTCTGCAAATCAGACAAGCTAATTTGGGCATAAAGATGCTGATCTAATTGTCTAAAACCTCTCTTAGGAAGACGTCTTTGCAAAGGCATTTGTCCTCCCTCGAAACCAACTTTATGAAATCCACCAGAACGAGACTTTTGGCCTTTATGACCACGACCTGCCGTTTTACCAAAACCAGACCCTATACCACGACCAACTCTACGCCTAGAAAATTTACTGCCCTCAGCAGGACTAAGAGAATTCAATCTAATTTCTAACATCTTAATACCCCTAGATATCTGAAACATCAATAAGATAATTCACTTTACGAACCATTCCTCTCACTTCAGGGGTATCATTTAAAATACTAGTACTATTTACCTTGCGCAAACCAAGACCTCTAATAGTATCACGATGATCTTTCCTAGTCCCTATCGTAGAACGTAAAAGCTGAATTTTTATCTGCTTATTAGTCATAAAAATTACCCCAAAATTTCCTCAACACTTTTACCTCTTTTAGCAGCCACCTCTGATGGAGTAGAAGAAGAACGCAAGCCATTAAATGTAGCACGAACTAAGTTATAAGGATTACTAGAACCTAAACTTTTTGCAACAACATTCCGTACTCCCATTACTTCAAAAATAGCACGCATTGGACCACCAGCTATAACACCAGAACCCTCAGATGCTGGAGAAATAATAACTTTAGAAGCACCATGCTTACCAATCACAACATGCTGTAAAGTACCGTTTCTTAAAGAAACCTTAAACATATTACGGCGAGCTTGTTCCATAGCCTTTTGCACAGACATAGGAACTTCACGAGCCTTTCCCTTACCCATGCCTATACGGCCATCCCCATCACCAACAACGGTCAAAGCAGCAAAACTCATCGTCCTACCTCCCTTCACCACTTTACTGACACGGTTTACTGCTATCATTTTTTCACGCAAACCATCATTGTTTTCTTTATCTGTATTACTTTTGCCTTGTACTTTGGCCATTTTTTGAACCCTCGTTAAAACTTTAAGCCAGCATTACGTGCTGCATCCGCAAGTTCTTTCACTCTACCATGATAACGAAATCCCGAACGATCAAAAGCAACTTGATCAATTCCAGCAGCTTTAGCTTTTTCTGCAATACGAGCACCAACTATAGCAGCAGCTATTTTATTACCACCATGTGTAGTTTGAGCAGAAACCAAAGAACGCACTTCCGCTTCTATAGTGGAAGCACTAACTAAAACTCTATCTCCATCAGGCGAAATAATATTTGCATATATATGCAAATTAGAACGAAAGATAGAAAGACGATTAACCTGTAATTCCCTAATTCTACGTCTAGTTGGAACTGCTCGACGTAATCTGGAATTTTTTTTATTCATAACAACTATTCCTTATCTACGTATCTATTATTTCTTCTTAGCTTCTTTAAGCATAACTTTCTCATCAGCATACCTAATACCTTTGCCTTTATAAGGCTCAGGAGAACGATAAGACCTAATTTTAGCTGCTACCTGACCAACTGCTTGTTTATCTATACCCTTTATCAATATCTCTGTTGGAGAAGTTATCTGTGCAGAAATACCATTTGGCAATGGATATAAAACATCATGTGAAAATCCAAGCTGTAACTTAACAGTATTGTTTTGAAGAGATGCTCTATAGCCAACACCAACTAAAAGTAATTTTCGTTCAAAGCCTTTACTAACACCCATAACCATATTTGATACAAGCGCTCGTAAAGTTCCAATCATTGCTTTTGATTGCTCTGTAACTTGGACTAAAGAAAAACTAATCTTATTATCAAGTAGCTCTACCTTAACATCTTTATCTAGGCATTGTGTGAGCACACCTAATTTTCCACTAACAACAATACTCTCACCCTCAATCTTTGCCTGAACTCCAGCAGGAATTTCAATAGGATATTTAGCTATTCGTGACATTAGAACATCTCCTTAAGCCACGTAACATAAAATTTCACCACCAACTCCATTAGCCCGAGCTTTACGATCAGTCATAACACCTCGCGAAGTTGAAACAATAGCTATTCCTAAACCATTCATCACTTGTGGAATACCTATACTTTTTTTATATACACGCAAACCAGGACGCGAAACACGATCAATTTTTTCTATAACCGGACGGCCTGCATAATATTTAAGAGTAATTTCTAATTCAGGTTTAGAAACGACTCCTTTAATTTGAAAATTATCTACATAACCTTCTTCCTTTAAAACAGCAGCTATAGCCATTTTAATATTTGAAGAAGGCATACTAACTGTTAATTTATCAGCTTGCTGTGCGTTGCGAATACGAGTCAACATATCAGCAATCGGATCGCTCATGCTCATCTCATTCCTCCTACCAGCTAGCTTTGGTCATGCCAGGAATTTCTCCTCGCATTGCCATTTCGCGTAACTTATGACGTGCCAAACCAAACTGACGAAAAACACCCCTAGGGCGCCCTGTAATAAGACAACGATTACGTTGTCTAGTTGGATTGGCATTTCTTGGTAACTGCTGAAGTTTAAGTCTAGCCTGATAACGCTCCTCTTCACTCTTAGAGTTATCTTGGATTAAACTTTTCAACTCAGCACGTTTTACCGCAAACTTAGCAGCCAATCTTATGCGCTTAACATCACGATTTATAAGGGATAGTTTAGCCATATTATAATCCCCCATTAATTACGAAAAGGAAAACCAAAAGCTACCAATAAAGCTTTTGCTTCCTCATCAGTCTTCGCTGTAGTATTTATGCTAATGTTTAAACCTCTTATTACATCCACTTTATCATACTCGATCTCAGGAAAAATAATTTGTTCTTTAACACCAACATTATAATTGCCACGACCATCAAATGCACGAGCAGAAACCCCTCTAAAATCACGCACTCTAGGTAATGCAATAGATACTAAACGATCCAGAAATTCATACATACGTTCGCCACGCAGCGTAACCATGCAACCTATTGGATAGTTCTCTCGAATTTTAAAACCAGCTATAGCTTTACGAGTCTTAGTTATAACAGCTTTCTGACCAGCTATTCTACTTAAATCAGATACAGCATTATCAATAATCTTTTTATCGGCAACTGCCTCTGAAACACCCATATTCAAAGTGATTTTAGAAACACGAGGTGCTTCCATTATACTTTTATATCCAAACTTAGAAAGTAAAGAATGTACAATCTCGTTCTTATATAAATCTTGTAATCTAGACATATAAATCTCGCTCCCTATGATTTAGTACCAACAACACTACCATTGGAACGAAAAATTCTAACTTTACCACCAACATCTTTTTTCTGAATGCCAACTCGCTCTCCTTTACCTGTTTCGGAATTAAAAAGAGCAACATTTGAAATATGTATAGGCATTGTTTTATCTACAATACCACCAGGATTATTAGTCATAGGGTTTGGTTTAAGATGTTTTTTAACAACATTAATACCTTCTACCAATAAATGTTCTTTGTCTACCACGGATAAAACAATTCCTCGTTTTTTCCTATCACGACCAGAAAGAACAATTACTTCATCTCCTTTACGAATTTTATTCATATCAGCCCTTTACAAAACCTCTGGAGCTAAAGATACAATCTTCATAAATCTCTCACCACGCAATTCACGAGTAACAGGACCAAAAATACGGGTCCCTATAGGTTCTAATTTAGAATTTAATAAAACAGCCGCATTACTACCAAAACGAATCAAAGAACCGTCTTTTCTACGGACTCCTTTAGTAGCTCTAACTATTACTGCATTATAAACCTCACCTTTTTTTACTCTACCACGTGGAGCAGCATCTTTAACACTTACTTTAATAACATCGCCGATTCCGGCATAACGTCGCTTGGACCCACCGAGAACTTTAATACACATCACATGGCGTGCACCAGTATTATCGGCCACATCAAGCGTGGTCTGCATTTGGATCATGATCTTTTCCTGTTCCAACTTAGTCAAGATATCAACTAATTAGTCTAAATCTTTACCAGTTTTGGCCCCGTATATTGCTATAAAATAACAAATTTGGGTTGATTTTTGCTAAAAACAAGCTTTCTAAAAATGTAGAAAGCTTCCCTATTAATTGTCTCATGCATCATCAAAAAACACAAGAGACAACGGCAGTTTAAAACAACCGTTAAAAAAATTAAATTAAAGTTGCAGCTGTAACTAAAGATACAACCATCCATGACTTATCACGAGAAATTGGTCTACACTCTTTAATTTCAACAATATCCCCATCTTTATACTTATTTTCTTCATCGTGTGCTTTATAGTTCGCAGAACGAGTAACCACTTTACCTAAAAGTGGATGTTTTACTCTTCTTTCCACTTGAACAACAACAGATTTATTCATCTTACTACTAATAACTTTACCTATTAAAACGCGTTGACGTTTAGAAACCTGTTCTACTATTGTATTCATTTGATTTTTTTCCTTGCTTTCTCAGTAAGAATAGTACGTATTCTAGCAATACTCTTACGAACCTTACTTATTTGAGATGTATTAACAAGTTGCTTGGTAGCTATCTGCATACGCAATTTAAATTGTGTCTTTAACAAGCTTTCTAATTCCACATGAAGCTCAGACATTTCCTTTAAACGAAGTTCATTAGCCTTCATTAAAAATACCCCTATTAAGAACCGCCTATACGACGAGATACGAATGTTGTCGAAATAGGCAACTTGGCAGCAGCTAATCGAAAAGCTTCACGAGCGAGCTCTTCACTAACACCTTCCATTTCATACAAAACTTTTCCTGGTTGAATTTCAGATACCCAATACTCCGGATTACCTTTTCCATTACCCATTCTAACCTCGGCAGGTTTTTGAGATATTGGTTTATCAGGAAAAATTCTAATCCATACACGGCCACCACGTTTTATATGTCTATTTATAGCGCGCCTGGCAGACTCTATTTGTCGTGCTGTTAGCCTTCCTCTACCTGTAGCTTTTAAGCCAAATTCTCCAAATGAAACATTTGCTCCACTACCTGCAAGACCTGTATTACGACCCTTATGTTCTTTTCTATATTTTCTACGAGCCGGTTGTAACATATTTTAATCCCCTTCACTAGATGAAGAAGTTGCTGCAACTTTAACAGTTGAGCGACTACGATGACGTTGGCGTGTTGTTTTATGATCTGTCTTTTCTCCACGAGAAGATTTACGAGGTTTTCTTTGCTCATCATCTCTCACTGTAGTATCAACTAAAGATTCACTACTTAAAGACATATCTCCTTTATATACCCATACCTTTATACCTATAATACCATAGGTAGTACGAGCTTCAGCTGTACCATAATCGATTCCAGCTCTCAAAGTATGCAAAGGAACTCGCCCTTCTCTATACCATTCAGTTCTAGCTATTTCTATACCATTTAACCGACCTGAACTCATAATCTTAATACCCTGAGCTCCTAAGCGCATAGCATTTTGCATGGCTCTTTTCATAGCTCTGCGAAACATTATTCTTTTTTCTAATTGCTGCGCTATAGAATCAGCTATTAACTGAGCATCAATCTCAGGTTTTCTTACCTCTTCTATATTTACATGAACAGGAACTCCTGCTAATTTTTGCAAGTCCGACTTAAGAATTTCTATATCCTCACCCTTTTTACCTATTACAACACCTGGACGGGCTGAATAAATGGTAACACGAGCGTTTTTAGCTGGCCTCTCAATCAACACACGACTAACAGAAGCATTCTTTAGTTTTTTCTTCAAATACTCCCGAATCCTAATATCACCTGCCAATATAGCACTAAAATCTCGATCTTCAGAATACCATTTAGAAGACCAATTTCTAGAAACTGACAGACGAAAACCTGTAGGATAAATCTTTTGTCCCATATCTGCTCCTAGGATCCGACTTTAACTGTAATATGACATGTTTGCTTCTCAATACGATTACCACGACCTTTAGCTCTTGCAGAAAATCGCTTCATCGATTGACCTTTATCAATAAAAATTGCGTTCACTCGCAACTCATCTATATCAGCACCATTATTATGTTCTGCATTAGCTATAGCAGAATCAACTGCTTTCTTTAAAATACCAGCAGCTTTCTTAGGAGAAAACTTTAGGATATTAAGAGCTTGCGCAACTGTTTTGCCTCTAATTAAATCAGCAACCAAACGTGTTTTCTGAGAAGATATGTGAACTCCACGAATAACAGCAGTAGTTTCCATATTTTACCTTTTCGCCTTTTTATCTGCAGCATGTCCTTTAAAGGTTCTAGTCAAAGCAAACTCTCCAAGCTTGTGACCAACCATATTTTCATTAATATAAACAGGAACTTGCTGACGTCCATTATGCACAGCAATTGTCAACCCAATAAACTCAGGTAAAACAGTAGAACGCCTAGACCAAGTTTTAATTGGTTTTTTGTCTCTACCAGCAACAGCTGCATCTATTTTTTTCATAAGATGAAGATCTACAAAAGGACCTTTTTTGATTGAACGTGACATATTGTTAGCCTTTATTTGTTTTTACGTCGCTGGACAATCATATTGCTAGTCCTTTTATTACGACGAGTTTTATATCCCTTAGCAGGAGTTCCCCATGGACTAACCGGTTCACGAGCTTCCCCTGTTCGTCCTTCTCCACCACCATGTGGATGATCAACCGGATTCATAGCCACACCTCTAACAGTAGGACGAACTCCTCGCCAACGCATAGCTCCTGCCTTACCTATCTGTTTAAGACTGTGCTCTGCATTACCGACCTCACCAAGAGTAGCTCGACAATCAACATGAATACTGCGAACCTCTCCAGATCTGAGACGAATTTGGGCATAAACACCTTCTCTAGCAAGCAATACAGCTGAAGAACCAGCTGACCTAGATAATTGAGCTCCCTTACCAGGACGCATCTCTATACAGTGTATAGTAGACCCAACAGGTATATTTCTAATAGGTAATGTATTACCTGCCTTGATAGGTGCGTCAACACCAGAAATAAGCGTTACACCTATCTCTAAATTTCTAGGAGCTATAATATAACGTCTCTCTCCATCTGCATAACATAATAAAGCAATATTAGCACTACGGTTAGGATCATATTCAATACGTTCTACTTTCGCTGGAATTCCATCTTTATCACGACGAAAATCTACAATTCTATAGGCTTGTTTATGACCACCACCTTTATGCCTGATTGTAATATGTCCATTATTATTACGACCAGATCCTCTTTTTTGTTTTTCTAAAAGAGGAAAAAATGGATCGCCTTTATGCAAAGATTGACCTGTTATTTTAATTAGACCTCTCCTACCAGGAGAGGTTGGCTTTACTTTTAAAATAGTCATTATTATGCCACCTCTGCAAAGTTAATTTCATAACCATCACGAAGAGAAATATATGCTTTTTTCTCATGGCGCCTACGGCCCATAAAACGACCAAATTTCTTAACTTTACCCTTGCGATTAAGCATAGCAACAGAATCAACTTGAACTTTAAATAATAATTCTACTGCTGCCTTAACTTCTAATTTAGTTGCATCTGGCAACACTCGAAAAATAACCTGACGATGTTTATCAGCAATAAAAGTAGCTTTTTCGGTAACTACAGGAGATAAAATTATTTGCATTAAACGTTCTGCGTTCATCCTAACATCTCCTCAAGTTGCTTAATAGCACCTCTAGTAAAAAGAATTTTCTTATAGTGTACAAGTGATAGTGGATCTATATAACGAGTCTCTGTAACAGCTATATGAGGTAAATTACGAGTGGCCAAATAAATATTCTCATCTATTTCCTCTAAGACAATTAGTACTGAAGTCAAACCAAATGATTTAATCTTATTTGCAGCCAGCCTAGTCTTAGGAGAACTTAATTCAAAAGATTCTATAACTGCTAAACGATCCTCACGAACTAATTGTGACAATATAGATCTCATACCAGAACGATACATTTTCTTATTTATTTTTTGGGAAAAATTTTCTTCTGGAGAATTAGGGAATATACGACCACCTCCACGCCATAAAGGAGATGATGTCATACCAGCCCTAGCACGACCTGTACCTTTTTGACGCCATGGTTTCTTTGTACTGTGCCTTACTTCAGATCTATCTTTTTGAGCACGATTCCCAGAGCGGGCATTTGCTTGAAAGGCAACAACAATTTGATGAACCAATGAGTTATTAAACTCACAAGCAAATATATTATCAGGACCAGAAATAACACCATTAGAGCCCTGCTCATTAAGGAGCTTTAAATCCATTGTTATAGCCCCCCATTTTTAAAAATTTTCTTAATAGCTGGTCGCACTATCAAATCAGCATCCGAATAACCAGGAACGGCACCCTTTAATAAGAGCAAATTTCTTTCGATATCTATTCTTATAATTTCAAGATTTTGTATAGTACGTTTGACTGAACCCATATGACCAGACATTTTCTTTCCAGGAAAAACTCTACCTGGATCTTGTGCTTGACCAATAGAACCAGGTACTCTATGAGAACGAGAGTTACCATGAGAATTTCTCTGAGAACCAAAATTATGTCTCTTGATAGTTCCTGCAAAACCCTTACCTATAGTTGTTCCTGTAACATCTACATATTGACCATTATGGAAAACACTATTCACATTAATTACAGAACCTATAGAAAGATCTTTTAATTGTTCATGGTTCAACCTAAATTCTTTAAGAACACTACCAGCCTCTACAGCAGCTTTTGAATAGTGTCCAATTTGAGATTTAGATAAACGCGAGGTTTTGCGAAAACCATATGCAACCTGAACAGCATCATAGCCATCAATTTCTTGTGACTTGATTTGGGTTATGCGATTATTTGACACATCAACTACAGTTACAGGTATGGATTCCCCATCTTCTGTAAATATACGAGTCATGCCAATTTTGCGACCTACCATTCCTAGCCTATAAGCTACAGAATTAGCTGTCGATTCTGACATTATTTTCTCCATTTCGACTACGATTGGTCGATTGTTTTTTTAATAAAAAATATAAAAACTAATAAAGTTTAGTTTATAATAATATAAATATTATAATTAATAAGAAATATTACTATAAAAATAAACTACTGCAAAGCAATTTCTACATCAACACCTGCCGGCAAATCAAGTCTCATTAAAGCATCAACAGTTTTATCAGTAGGATCAACTATATCCATCAATCTTTGATGAGTACGAATTTCAAACTGATCTCTCGATGTCTTATTAACATGCGGAGAACGTAATAAATCATAACGTCGAATACGACTAGGTAGAGGCACTGGTCCTCTAACAACAGCCCCAGTTCTCTTTGCTGTATCAACTATTTCTGCAGCAGACTGATCTATTAGTTTATAATCAAAAGCTTTCAAACGAATGCGAATCTTTTGGTTTTTCATGAAGATTCCTAAAGAACGAAAAAACGAAGGTAAAAAATACCTTCGCTACTAAAAAATAAACTAAGCAATAATTTTAGACACCACACCGGCACCAACTGTTCTACCGCCTTCACGTATCGCAAATCTTAATCCTTCTTCCATTGCGATTGGAGCTAAAAGCTTCACAGTAATACTTACATTATCACCAGGAAGTACCATCTCTTTATCTTTAGGTAAATCAATAGTACCTGTGACATCGGTGGTACGAAAATAAAACTGCGGACGATAACCATTAAAGAAAGGAGTATGACGACCACCTTCTTCCTTAGATAAAACATAAACCTCAGCTGAAAATTCGGTGTGAGGAGTAATAGTACCAGGCTTTGCTAAAACTTGCCCTCTTTCAACATCCTCTCTCTTTGTTCCTCTCAACAAAATACCGACATTATCACCAGCTTGACCTTGATCCAACAATTTACGGAACATTTCAACACCAGTACATGTTGTCTTAATTGTATCTTTGATTCCCACTACCTCAATTTCTTCACCAACTTTAACAACACCTCTTTCTACACGACCAGTAACAACAGTTCCACGACCAGATATCGAGAATACATCCTCAACTGGCATCAAAAATGTTCCATCTATAGCGCGTTCTGGTGTTGGTATATAGCTATCTAAAGCATCAGCTAAAGCTAAAATAGCTTTTTCTCCTAACTCTCCTTTATCACCTTCCAAGGCTAGTTTAGCAGAACCTTTAATAATTGGGGTATCATCTCCTGGAAAATCATATTTGGACAACAATTCACGAACTTCCATTTCTACGAGTTCGAGCAATTCTTCATCGTCGACCATGTCTGACTTGTTTAGGAACACAACAATATATGGCACACCAACCTGACGAGATAACAATATATGCTCTCTTGTCTGTGGCATAGGGCCATCAGCAGCAGAAACAACAAGAATAGCCCCGTCCATCTGAGCCGCTCCTGTTATCATGTTTTTTACATAATCAGCATGTCCAGGACAATCCACATGTGCATAATGACGATTAGATGTCTCATACTCCACATGAGCAGTATTTATTGTAATACCTCTAGCTTTTTCCTCTGGAGCAGCATCGATTTGTGCATAACCACAAGCTTCTCCTCCAAACTTAGTTGCCAAAACAGTAGTAATAGCAGCTGTTAAAGTTGTTTTACCATGATCAACGTGACCAATAGTACCTACATTTACATGAGGCTTACTACGTTCAAACTTGCCTTTAGCCATCTTTATACCTTAATTTTTTCAAAAAAAATAAACGAAACACTTACAAATTCAAAATAATTGAGTAAGCTATTTTTGTCAATATTCATTATTTAGTCCGAGCTGCTATGACTTCATCTACAACATTTTTTGGAGCTTCAGAATAATGTTTAAACTCCATAGTATATGTAGCTCGCCCTTGTGTCAAAGAACGAAGATTAGTAGCATAACCAAACATTTCAGCCAAAGGAACCTCCGACTTTATTATTTTACCACCACTAATGATATCATCCATGCCTTGTACCATACCTCTACGTGATGACAAATCACCCATTACAGCACCAGCATATTCCTCTGGAGTCTCTACTTCGACAGACATCATAGGTTCTAAAATTACAGGACTCGCTTTTCTTAAACCTTCTTTAAAAGCTATTGAGCCAGCCATTTTGAAAGCATTTTCATTAGAATCAACATCATGATATGACCCAAAAAATAGGGTAACCTGAACATCAACTACAGGATATCCTGCGAGCACTCCCGATGGAATTGTTTCTTGGATCCCTTTATCAACTGCTGGGATATATTCCCTTGGTACTACCCCTCCCTTAATAGCATCTATAAATTTATAACCACTACCTGGAGGTAAAGGCTCCACTTTAAGAACTACGTGACCATACTGTCCACGACCACCAGACTGTTTAATAAATTTACCTTCAGCTTGATCGCAAACTTTTCTGATTGTCTCTCTATAAGCTACTTGAGGCTTGCCAACATTAGCCTCAACTCCGAACTCCCTCTTCATTCTATCTACTAAAATTTCTAGATGCAATTCACCCATACCAGAAATAATAGTTTGACCAGATTCTTCATCACTACGGACCCTAAAAGACGGATCCTCTTGTGCTAAACGAGATAAAGCAAGACCCATTTTCTCTTGATCTGCTTTAGACTTAGGCTCTACAGCTTGAGATATAACAGGCTCTGGGAAAATCATTCTTTCTAAAGTAATATGACTATCCACATCACATAAAGTTTCACCCGTAGTAACATCCTTAAGACCAACCACTGCTGCAATATCACCAGATAAAACTTCTTTTATTTCCTCTCGATTATTAGCATGCATTTGCAATAATCGACCTATACGTTCTTTTCTACCTTTAATAGGGTTAAAAACTGTATCACCAGATTTTAGAATTCCTGAATATACTCTAATAAATGTTAACTGGCCAACAAAAGGATCACTCATCAATTTAAAAGCCAAGGCAGACATTTTTTCTTGATCATCAGAATTACGATAAATTTCATTGCCCTCATCGTCAAGACCCGATACAGGAGGAATATCTACCGGTGAAGGCAAATAATCTATTACAGAATCCAACATCCGTTGAACACCTTTGTTTTTAAAAGCACTACCACAAAGCATAGGTTGAATCTCGCAAGCAATAGTTCTCTTACGAATAGCCATATTTATCTCAGATTCACTTAGTGTTCCTGTTTCAAGATACTTATCCATTAACTCTTCTGATGATTCAGCAGCAACTTCAAGCAAATTTTCTCTCCATTTATTTGCTTGCTCTTTTAAATTATCTGGAATAGGAAGATAATCAAATTTTATACCTTGACTTTTCTCATCCCAAATAATTGATTCCATTTTTACTAAATCAATCACACCTAAAAACTGATCTTCAGATCCTATTGGTATGACTATAGGCACAGGATTTGCTTTTAATCTAGATTTTAATTGATCATAAACCTTAAAAAAATTTGCTCCAGTGCGATCCATTTTGTTCACAAAAGCTAATCTAGGCACTTTGTATTTATTAGCTTGACGCCATACTGTTTCTGATTGAGGCTGAACACCACCAACAGCACAATAAACCATACAAGCTCCATCCAGAACTCTCATTGATCTCTCAACTTCTATAGTGAAATCAACGTGACCAGGAGTATCAATGATATTTATTCTATGCTCAGGATAATTATTAGCCATACCTTTCCAAAAGGCAGTTGTAGCAGCCGAAGTAATAGTGATTCCTCTCTCTTGCTCTTGCTCCATCCAGTCCATAGTGGCAGCCCCATCATGAACTTCACCTATCTTGTGATTAACACCTGTATAAAATAAAATACGTTCTGTAGTCGTGGTTTTACCCGCATCTATATGAGCAGATATACCTATATTCCTATAACATTCTATAATTGTCTTACGAGCCATTATTGATCCTCATAACCTACCAACGAAAATGACTGAAAGCTTTATTAGCTTCGGCCATTTTATGAGTATCTTCTCTTTTCTTCATGGCTGCGCCACGATTTTCTGAAGCATCAAGTAACTCTCCAGCTAAACGCAAATCCATAGATTTCTCGCTACGTTTTTTAGCTGCCTCTCTGAGCCATCTCATTGACAAAGCCAAACGTCTAACAGGCCTAACTTCAACAGGAACTTGATAATTAGCACCACCTACACGTCGACTTTTTACCTCTACTATAGGTTTTATATTATTTATAGCTAAATTAAATATCTCTAAAGGATCTTTTTTTGTTTTATGACCCACATGGGAAAGTGCCCCATATACAATTCTTTCTGCAACAGCCTTTTTACCATCAAGCATTACAACATTCATAAATTTTGCTAACTCAACACTACCAAATTTAGGATCTGGCAATATCTCGCGCTTAGGTATTTCACGACGACGTGACATTATATTTCCTTGTGTCTTTCAGTTGACCCAAAATACTATTTGGGCATAGCTACCTAATAAGAATAGCCCCTTACATGCCATATAATTATGGCCACACTTTTCAAAAACAGTTAAAAATTACGCTTTCTTAGCGCGTTTAGAACCATATTTTGAACGAGCCTGTTTACGATTTTTAACACCTTGCAAATCAAGAGAACCTCTGACTATATGATAACGCACACCCGGCAAGTCTTTAACACGACCACCTCTTACTAAAACTACAGAGTGTTCTTGCAAATTATGACCCTCTCCACCAATATATGAAATTACTTCATATCCATTAGTTAAGCGCACCTTAGCTACTTTTCTCATAGCAGAATTAGGTTTTTTAGGTGTTGTAGTATAAACACGAGTACAAACACCACGACGTTGTGGGCAGTTTTCTAAAGCCGGGCTTTTGCTCTTAAGAACACCAATTTCTCGTGGCTTCCTTATAAGCTGACTAATAGTAGGCATATACTTCGAAATCCTTTTATATAATTATAATAATTAAATTTTTTATTTCAAAAATATCAATTTTCTAAAAAAACTAACTTTACTGCAGTTCACCATATATCAATTTATAATAGTAAAATCGCATACTAAAGTTAGCTGGCCAATATAACTCTGTTTTCAACAATTGTCAAAAACAACTTAAATACATGCAAGCAATACAATAAAGAAAACTCTACTTATGAATTTTCAAATATACTAGGCCTGCTTTCTGATTTATTTAACTTCTCAGCTTCAGCAGCAGTAATTTTAGCTTTACGTGCCTTATGATAAGACAATCCAGTACCCGCTGGAATTAAACGACCAACTATCACATTTTCCTTCAAACCACGTAATTCATCTTTTTTACCCATTATAGCTGCCTCAGTTAATACTCGAGTAGTTTCCTGAAAAGAAGCTGCTGATATAAATGAATCGGTAGAAAGTGAAGCTTTAGTAATACCAAGCAAGACATTTTCATAAGTTGCCGGTATTCCATTTTGTGATATTACACGATCATTTTCGTTTAATAAATCCGCCCTCTCTACTTGTTCACCAGGAACAAAACTCGTATCACCAGGATTAAGGACATTCACTCTACGTAACATCTGACGGACTATAACTTCAATATGTTTATCATTGATTTTAACTCCTTGCAAACGATAAACATCCTGAACTTCATCTATTATATAAGCAGCCAAACTTTCTATGCCTTGCAAACGTAATATATCATGAGGATCAGCTGGTCCATCTACTATGGTTTCTCCTTTATTAACAACCTGACCATCATGCACTAAAATCTGTTTCTCTTTTGCAACAAGGAATTCGTTGCTAACTCCATCTAGATCAGTAATAACTAACCGTTGTTTTCCCTTAGTGTCCTTTCCAAAAGAAACTGTACCAGTCAATTCAGCTAACATACCAGCACCCCTTGGAGAACGAGCCTCAAATAACTCAGCAACCCTAGGAAGACCACCTGTAATATCACGAGTTTTTTGAGATTCCTGAGGAATTCTAGCTAAAACCTCGCCTACCAAAACTTGTTGACCATCACGAACAGTAATTAAAGCTCCTACTGGGAAAGCAATACTGCTAGGAATATCTGTACCTGCAATTTTAACACCTTCACCAGATTCATTAACTAACCTGATTTGTGGTCTCATAGCTATTTTATTACCCCTTACTTTAGGTGTAATAACGACCAGTGTTGATAATCCTGTAACCTCATCAACCTGTTTAGCAACAGTAACTCCTTCCTCAATATTTTCAAAACTTACTCTACCAGCATATTCAGATACTATAGGCCTAGTCAATGGATCCCAAGAAGCTAAGAGAACACCAGCATTTACAGAATCACCATCACCAACCAATAAAATAGCTCCATAAGGAATTTTATGTCTTTCTCGTTCTCTCGAATTATCATCAAAAACAGCTAATTCTCCAGACCTTGAAATAACTACTCTCTCCCCTTTAGGATTTGTAACATATCTCATAGTACTCATAAAACCAACAGTACCTTTAGATTTTGTTTCAACTACACTAGCCATAACAGAACGTGATGCTGCACCTCCTATATGAAAAGTTCTCATAGTAAGCTGAGTACCAGGCTCACCTATAGACTGAGCCGCAACAACACCAACAGCCTCACCTATATTTACAGGTTCTCCTCTACCCAAATCTCTACCATAACAACAAACACATAGGCCTCTTCTACTTTCACATGTAAGAGGAGTACGAACTTTTACTTCGTCAACACCTATTAAATCTATTTTCTCTACCAAATCTTCATCCAATAAAGAACCAGAATGTATAACTGTTTCTCTAGTATCAGGATCTACTATATCATTAATAATTACACGACCAAGCACTCTATCTCTTAGAGGTTCTATAACTTCTCCTCCTTCCATTATAGCTTTCATGTTATAACCATAAGATGTGCCACAATCATACTCTGTAATAACCAAATCTTGCGTTACGTCTACTAATCTTCTAGTTAAATAGCCAGAATTTGCTGTTTTAAGGGCGGTATCAGCTAAACCCTTACGAGCACCATGAGTAGAAATAAAGTATTGAAGAACATTCAAACCTTCCCTAAAATTTGCACTAATTGGAGTTTCAATAATAGAACCATCAGGTTTTGCCATTAGACCACGCATACCGGCTAACTGTCTAATTTGAGCCACAGAACCACGAGCACCTGAATCTGCCATCATATAAATAGAATTAAAAGATTCCTGACGTACTTTCTTACCATGCCTATTCGAAACAGGTTCAGTAGCTAAAAACTCCATCATTGCCTTACCAACCCTGTCACTAGCTTTACCCCAAATATCTACAACATTATTATATCTTTCTTGAGAAGTAACTAATCCAGAAGAATACTGTTTATCTATTTCTTTAACTTCTTCATTAGCATCCGATAAAATATCTGACTTTGCTGCAGGAATCAACATATCTTCCATAGCAATAGAAATACCAGCTTTAGTAGCAAGAAGAAAACCTGATTGCATTAAGTTATCAACAAAGATAACAGTATTATGCAAACCACAACGTCTAAAAGAATTATTAATCAATCGAGAAATTTCTTTTTTCTTTAAAGTTTTATTCAAAACAGAGAATGATAAGCCTTTAGGCAAAATTTCAGACAATATAGATCTACCAACTGTTGTTTCATAACGCTTATAAACTGGCATCCATGTATTATCATTATCACGCTCATACTCTGTAATACGAACTGTAACACGACTTTGTAATTCTACTTCTCCTATATCATAAGCCCTTTGAACTTCAGAAACAGAAGAGAAAAACATGCCTTCTCCCTTACCATTGATACGTTCTCTAGTCGCATAATATAATCCCAATACTATATCTTGGGATGGAACTATTGATGGTTCACCATTTGCAGGGAATAAAATATTATTCGAAGACAACATCAGGGTTCTGGCTTCTAACTGGGCTTCCAACGATAGAGGCACATGCACAGCCATTTGATCTCCATCAAAGTCAGCATTAAATGCTGCACAAACAAGAGGATGCAACTGTATGGCTTTACCACCAATTAATACAGGTTCAAAAGCTTGAATACCCAAACGATGCAAAGTAGGAGCTCTATTCAGCATAACAGGATGCTCTCTTATAACCTCTTCCAACAAATCCCATACGACTGGATCTTGAGTTTCAACCATCTTTTTTGCAGCTTTAATTGTACTAGCAAAACCCATAGATTCTAATTTATTAAAAACAAAAGGCTTAAACAATTCCAACGCCATTAGCTTCGGTATACCACACTGGTGTAGTTTTAATTGAGGTCCTACAACGATTACGGATCTACCAGAATAATCTACACGTTTACCTAAAAGATTTTGACGGAATCTACCACCTTTGCCTTTAATCATATCAGCCAAAGATTTTAACTGACGCTTATTAGCACCAGTCATAGCTTTGCCTCTTCGACCATTATCTAATAATGAATCTACAGATTCTTGTAACATCCTTTTTTCATTTCTTAAAATAATTTCAGGAGCTTTTAATTCTATAAGTCTTTTTAGCCTATTATTGCGATTTATAACTCTACGATACAAATCATTTAAATCAGAAGTAGCAAACCTACCACCATCTAATGGTACAAGAGGTCTTAAATCAGGAGGTAATACTGGAAGAACCTCTAAAATCATCCACTCAGGCTTCAAGTTAGACCTTTGAAAACCTTCAAGAACTTTTAAACGTTTTGAAATTTTTTTGATTTTTGATTCTGCAGAAGAATTTTTTAACTCATCTCTTAAAACACGAATCTCTTGTTCAAGATCTATGTTATGTAATAACTCCCTTATAGCTTCAGCACCCATAAGAGCCTTAAACTCATCACCATACTCTTCTGTCTTAGCAAAAAAATCATCGTCAGACATAATCTGACCACGTTTTAAAGGAGTCATTCCAGGATCTATAACACACCAAGCTTCGAAATATAAAACTCTCTCTATATCTCTCAAAGTCATGTCTAGAACCATTCCCAATCTAGAAGGTAAGCTTTTTAAAAACCAGATATGGGCAACAGGACTAGCAAGCTCAACATGCCCCATCCTTTCCCTTCTAACTTTAGCAGAAGTTACCTCAACACCACATTTTTCACAAATAACACCACGATGTTTAAGACGTTTATATTTACCACATAAACATTCATAGTCCTTAATTGGACCAAATATTCTAGAACAAAACAAGCCATCTCTTTCAGGCTTAAAAGTCCTATAATTAATAGTTTCTGGTTTACGCACTTCACCATAAGACCATGAACGAATTTTCTCTGGAGAAGCGACACTAACTTTAATAGCATCAAACTGCTCATCTTGTGAAACCTGTTTAAAAAGGTCAAGTAGCGCCTTCATTAGTTACGCTCCAAATCTATATCCAAACCCAAAGAACGAATTTCTTTTACCAATACATTAAAAGACTCTGGCATACCTGCATTTATTAAATGATCGCCTTTGACAATACTTTCATAAACCTTAGTTCTTCCAGTTATATCATCTGATTTCACAGTCAACATTTCCTGAAGAGTATAAGCAGCACCATATGCTTCTAAAGCCCATACCTCCATCTCACCAAAGCGTTGACCACCAAACTGTGCTTTACCACCAAGAGGTTGCTGAGTAACTAAAGAATAAGGACCAGTAGATCTAGCATGCATCTTATCATCAACTAAATGGTGTAGTTTTAGATAATGCATATAACCAATTGTAACTGGCCTTTCAAATTTATCACCAGTACGACCATCAAATAGCCATGCTTGAGTTTTAGAATTTGTCAATTGAATTTTTTCAGCAACATCATCAGGATAAGCTAAAGACAATAATTGAGATATTTCATTCTCATTTACGCCATCAAAAACAGGAGTAGCAACAGTTAAACCATTTTTTAAATTATGAGCAAGCTCCAAAATCTCTTTATTATTTAACTGTTTAAGATCCACATTCGCCCCACCACAATTATAAATCTTATTCATATAAGAACGAATTTCTTCTATTTTCTTCTCATATGACAATAGCTCATTGATTCTTTGACCAATGCCTTTAGCAGCCCAACCAAGATGAACCTCTAAAACTTGACCAACATTCATCCTAGATGGAACACCTAAAGGATTAAGTACAATATCAACAGGAGTACCATCAGCCATATGAGGCATATCCTCAACAGGAACAATTCTAGATACAACACCCTTGTTACCATGTCTGCCAGCCATTTTATCACCAGGCTGTAATCTCCTCTTAACAGCAAGATAGACCTTCACCATTTTCATAACACCAGGTGGTAGTTCATCTCCTTGAGTTAATTTTTTACGTTTTTCTTCAAAGAAAATATCGAATTGTTTTCTTTTATCCTCAAGAGATAATTTTACTTGCTCTAATAAAGAAGCATACCTATCTTCTGTAAGACGAATATCAAACCAAAAATGTTTATCCAGAGAATCCAAATATTCTTTAGTAATAATAGAATCTTTTACTAAACCATGAGGACCACCATTTACTTTTTTACCAATCAATACCTTTTCCAATCTAGAAAACTGATCTTTCTCAACAATACGTAACTGATCATTTAAGTCTTGTCGATATTTGTGTAAATCATAATCAATAATAGATTGGGCTCTATTATCACGAGTCACTCCTTCCCTAGTAAATAACTGGACATCAATTACTGTACCACTCATTCCCGATGGAACACGCAAAGAAGTATCTTTCACATCAGAAGCTTTCTCTCCAAAAATTGCTCTTAACAATTTCTCTTCTGGAGTTAATTGCGTTTCTCCCTTAGGAGTTATTTTACCAACTAAAACATCACCAGCTGCAACCTCCGCTCCAATATAAGTAATACCAGAATCATCCAATCGATTTAATTGAATTTCAGATAGATTACTAATATCTCTTGTAATTTCCTCTGGCCCAAGCTTAGTATCTCTCGCAACAACAGTTAGTTCTTCAATATGAATTGAGGTGTATCGATCATCAGAAACAACCTTTTCAGAAATTAATATAGAATCCTCAAAGTTATAACCATTCCAAGGCATAAATGCCACCAACATATTTTGCCCTAATGCAAGTTCACCAAGATCAGTAGAAGCTCCATCAGCTAATACATCTCCTTTCGAAACATTATCACCAAATTTAACTATAGGCCTTTGATTGACATTGGTATTCTGATTAGACCTTGAATACTTATTCAAATTATATATATCTACACCAACCTCGCCATCATTGTTTTCAGAATCATAGACCTTAATTACTATACGATCAGCATCAACATAATCAACAAAACCTCCTCGCAATGCTTGAACTGTAGTTCCAGAATCAACAGCAACAATTCTCTCAACACCAGTACCTACAATTGGCTTTTCCGGAACTAAACAAGGAACAGCTTGCCTTTGCATATTGGCTCCCATTAGAGCTCTATTAGCATCATCATGTTCCAAAAATGGAATCAATGATGCAGCAACTGAAACTATTTGAGAAGGAGCCACATCCATATAATGAATATTTTTTGGAGAAGTAAGAAGTGTTTCGCCAGACTCTCTACATGCTATTAAATCATCAATAAAATAATTATCTTTATCTAATTCTGCATTAGCCTGAGCGATAACATATTTACTTTCTTCAATAGCTGATAAATAATCTATTTGATCTGTAACTTGACCATTTATAACTTTACGATAAGGAGTTTCTAAAAATCCGTAATCATTTAAACGGGCATATAATGACATAGAATTTATAAGACCTATATTAGGACCCTCTGGAGTCTCTATAGGGCAAACTCTACCATAATGAGTAGGATGAACATCTCTAACCTCAAAACCAGCACGCTCCCTAGTTAAACCACCAGGTCCCAAAGCAGATACTCTACGTTTGTGTGTAACTTCAGATAAGGGATTAGTTTGATCCATAAATTGAGATAATTGACTAGATCCAAAAAACTCCTTTATTGCAGCAGAAATTGGTTTTGAATTTATTAGATCATGCGGCATTAAACTATCTATTTCAGCCTGTCCTAATCTTTCTCTAACTGCTCTTTCAACTCTAACAAGACCAGATCTAAATTGATTTTCAGTTAGTTCTCCAACACACCTCACACGCCTATTTCCTAGATGATCAATATCATCAACTTGCCCATAACCATTACGCAAGTCAACTAAAACCTTTATAGTTTCTAAAATATCATCTTTAGTAAGTATTGTAGAAGAACTACAAGAATCCTTATCTCTATTAAGACGACTATTTAATTTCATACGACCAACTCTAGATAAATCATAAGTTATATCGTTAAAAAATAGACGTTCAAGAAGAATATTTACAGCTTCTTCAGTTGGGGGTTCCCCTGGACGCATCATACGATAGATAGCAATTCTTGCAGAAAGCTGATCTACAGTATCATCAATACGTAACGTTTGAGAAATATAAGATCCTCTATTTAAATCATTTATATACAACGTCTTAATTGATTTGATATCATGTTTTCTTAGTGACTCTAGTACAGTTTCAGTAATTTCATCGTTAACACTAGCAACCAGCTCTCCTGTTTCTGGATCAATAACATTAGCAGACAAAACTCTGCCAACCAAGAAATCATCCTTAACTAAAATCTGCTTTATACCTTGCTTGGATATTTCTCTAAGATGCTTTGAATTAATACGCTTATCTTTCTCTACTATGAGAACTCCATCTTTGTCGAATATATCGAAATTAACAACCTCACCTTTCCATCTATCAGGAATAAATTCTAGAACGGCATCTGTCTCATTTAAAGTAAATACATCTGAATCAAAAAAATAAGACAATATAAACTCAGGTGAGAAGCCAATTGCTTTAAGCAAAATAGTCACAGGCATCTTACGACGACGGTCTATACGAAAAAATAAGATATCTTTAGGATCAAATTCAAAATCAAGCCAAGATCCTCTATATGGAATGATTCTTGCAGAGAAAAGCAATTTACCAGAACTATGAGTTTTTCCCTTATCATGCTCGAAAAAGACACCTGGAGAACGATGCAATTGTGAAACAACAACACGCTCTGTACCATTGATGATAAAAGAGCCAGAAGAGGTCATTAATGGGATTTCTCCCATATAAACCTCCTGCTCTTTAACTTCTTTCATAACATTTTTACTAGATTCCCTATCCATTAGCACTAAACGTAATTTAGCACGTAAAGGAGAAGCATAAGATAAGCCACGCTGCTGACATTCTCTTACATCAAACACAGGCTTACCAAGTTCATAACTAACGAATTCTAATCTGGCAAGTTCATTATGACTAACTATTGGAAAGATCGACAAAAAAGCGGCCTGTAAACCATGATCTGAACGCTTTAAAGAGTCAACCTCAAACTGTAAAAAAGTTTGATAAGATTGCAGCTGAGTTTCCAATAAACATGGGATTTTCTGTACATCTGCACGCTTAGCAAAGCTTTTACGAATGCGCTTTTTTTCGGTATACGAATAAGGCATGGACACTCCGACTCGAAATTACAGAAGCCGTCACTACGGCTCCAGGTTGATACGTTTCCAGGAAACTCTTGTTTCTACTAAAAGTTTCCTGGAAACGCAAAAGCCCGGAAACAACAAAACAGTTATTCCGGGCGAAATTAAAAACATTATTTAATTTCTGCTTTTGCTCCAGCTTCTTCTAATTTCTTCTTAATTGCATCAGCATCAGCTTTAGATACACCTTCCTTAACTGCTTTAGGAGCACCATCAACCAAATCTTTTGCTTCTTTCAATCCTAAGCTGGTAATTTCACGAACAGTTTTAATAACACTTACCTTATTAGCACCGACTTCTAATAACATTACATTAAATTCGGTCTGTTCCTCCACAGCAGCAGATGATGCAACTGCTGGAGCTGCAACAGCTACAGCAGCAGCTGCTGAAACACCAAATTTTTCTTCCATTTCTTTAATCAGTTCTGATAATTCAAGAACTGTCATATTAGATACTGCTTCAAGAATTTCACTTTTACTTAACGACATTTTAAAGAACTCCAAAATTACATTATGCCAGACAAAAATTGCCTAAATATTTAACAAACTAATAAAAAACTTAAAAAATAATTACTTTTTTAAATCACATACAGCTGAAAGACCTCTTACAAATTTTGTAGGAATCTCATTAAGAGTACGAACAAATTGTGTAATAGGAGCCTGTAATGTTGCCGCCAACTTAGCTAACAATTCTTCCCTTGAAGGCATATTAGCCAAAGCAACAACAGCAGTATAATCCAACAAGTAATTAGGCAAAGCACCCGCTTTAATTATTAACTTGTCATTATTTTTAGCAAAATCAGCTAAAACTTTAGCTGCCGATACAGGATCTGAACTAACACCATAAATCAATGGCCCAGTCAATTTATCAACTAACAATGCAAAATCTGTATCTGCAATAACACGGCGTGCTAACGAGTTTTTCAAAACTCTGATATACACACCAGAATCACGCGCAATTTTACGCAATGAAGAAATAGAAGCGACATCAAGACCTCGATATTCAGCAATAACAACAGACTGAGCATCCGATATTTTTAACTGCATCTCTTGAATAACTATCGCTTTCTCTTGACGATTAAGACTCACAGGCGAAATACTCCACTAAAAAAAACGTTAAAACCAATCAACGTTACCCGGAATCGGCGTCTAGCTGAGCTCTTACATAAAAGAAATCACTTCACAAATACGCCGTCTACGTTGGAATTGATAAAACACAATATTAAGCAAAAAACTACATAAAGCTCCAACGATCTTTGACTGAAATGTCTATAAAACGAAACATAGCGTTCAAAGCATAACAAAAACAAACAACTATTAACCTATAGAAGATAGATCAATTCTTACACCTATTCCCATTGTCGAAGATAAAGAAATTTTTCTCAAATAAACACCTTTAGAAGACACTGGTTTATTTTTCCTTAAAGCATCAACCAAAGCTACTGCATTAGAGACTAAACTATCTATATTAAACGAAGCTCTACCTATAGTAGAATGTATTATACCATTCTTATCTGTTCTATATTGAACTTGACCTAATTTAACATTCTTAACAGCTTCAGCCACATCCATGGTAACAGTACCAACTTTAGGATTAGGCATTAAGCCACGAGGCCCTAAAATCTGTCCCAAAGAGCCAACAATCTTCATTGCATCAGGAGAAGCGATAACCACATCAAAATTAATCTGACCAGATTTTATAGAATCTGCAAGATCTTCAAAACCAACTATATCAGCACCAGCTAACTTAGCTGACTCAGCCTTATCTCCTTGAGCAAAAACAGCTACTCTAACCTGTTTCCCTGTTCCTGAAGGTAAAATAACAGAACCACGAACTAATTGATCAGATTTTTTTGCATCAATACCAAGCTGAACAGCTATATCTATGGATTCGTCAAATTTAGCATTGGCAGTATCTTTTAACAACTGTAAAGCATCAGAAATGGAATAGAGTTTAGAAGAGTTTACTTTACTTGAAATATCAAGCATTCTTTTACTTAGTTTTTTCATGATTAAACGCCCTCCACCTTGACACCCATACTACGAGCACTACCAGCTATAGTACGAACAGCAGCATCTAAGTCAGCAGCTGTTAAATCAACAGCTTTAGCTTTGGCTATTTCTTCAATCTGCCCTCTTGTTAAAACACCAACCTTATCAACATGAGGTTTCGCCGAACCCTTTTGTAAAGAAATTGCTTTTTTAATTAAAACAGTGGCTGGGGGAGTTTTTAATATAAAAGTAAAACTCTTATCAGCGAATGCTGTAATAACAACAGGAATTGGAAGACCCACTTCCATGCCTTGTGTTTTAGCATTAAAAGCCTTACAAAACTCCATAATATTCAAACCTCGTTGACCCAATGCAGGACCAATAGGAGGAGAAGGAGTTGCCTTACCAGCAGGTACTTGTAATTTAATAAAACCTACTATTTTTTTTGCCATTAACTTATCTCCTAATGGGTAATATCGCTATAAAAGCTCCCCATACACAAAAAATCAAGTCTTTTCCACTTGACTAAAATCAAGTTCTACAGGAGTAGATCTACCAAAAATCGTTACAGAAACTCTGATTTTGTTTTTCTCATAGTTTACCTCTTCAACATTACCATTAAAGTCAGCAAAAGGGCCATCTTTGACTCTTATGATTTCACCTATTTCAAATAAGACTTTCGGCCTAGGCTTCTCAAAACCTTCTTCCATTTTAGCAAGAATTTTTTCAATTTCAGAATCTGCAATAGGTGTAGGTTTATTACCATGACCACCTAAAAAACCTGTAATGCGGTTTGTATTTCTTACTAAATGCCATGTTTCATCTGTTAATTCCATCTCAAGCAACATATAGCCAGGGAATATAGATCTCTCAGTAATAGATTTATGACCATTTTTAATATCTATCACCTCTTCAGAAGGAATTAATATCCTTCCAAATGAAGAACGCAAACCAGCAGCATCAATACGATCATTTAGTACTTTCAAAACATTTTTCTCCATGCCTGAAAAAACATGAATAATGTACCAACGTTTATTCATTTAAGCTACCTATTTCCATCCCAAGAAAAGAACATAAAGCAAATATTCTATACATTTATCAATAAACAAAATAAACAAACTAACAGAAAAAGCAAAAACAAACACAACAACAGTCATTCTTACAGCTTCTTTACGCTGAGGCCAAGACATTAGTTTTAGCTCGAAAAAAGAATCTTTTATAAAATAAAGAAGAGATCTACCTAGTTTGCTAAAAATAAACAATGTACCTGATAAAACAATAAGAAAGACAAAAACTAATAGTCTTTCATAAAAGCTTCTATTATTTAAAAAACTAAAACTAATAAAAGCACTTAAAAACAACAATACAGATAAAAAAAATTTTAGTTTATCAGTAAAAGCAACAGAATTTTCTAAATTAGAATTAGACATTTTCAACCTATGCCAAAACACTATTGATGGCAGGGGCAGTAGGAATCGAACCTACAGCCTTCGGTTTTGGAGACCGACGCTCTGCCAATTGAGCTATACCCCTATAACATAGAATGATAAATATTCTAATAACAGGGATATATAGTACTACTAAAAAATAAACTAAGCAATAATTTTAGACACCACACCGGCACCAACTGTTCTACCGCCTTCACGTATCGCAAATCTTAATCCTTCTTCCATTGCGATTGGAGCTAAAAGCTTCACAGTAATACTTACATTATCACCAGGAAGTACCATCTCTTTATCTTTAGGTAAATCAATAGTACCTGTGACATCGGTGGTACGAAAATAAAACTGCGGACGATAACCATTAAAGAAAGGAGTATGACGACCACCTTCTTCCTTAGATAAAACATAAACCTCAGCTGAAAATTCGGTGTGAGGAGTAATAGTACCAGGCTTTGCTAAAACTTGCCCTCTTTCAACATCCTCTCTCTTTGTTCCTCTCAACAAAATACCGACATTATCACCAGCTTGACCTTGATCCAACAATTTACGGAACATTTCAACACCAGTACATGTTGTCTTAATTGTATCTTTGATTCCCACTACCTCAATTTCTTCACCAACTTTAACAACACCTCTTTCTACACGACCAGTAACAACAGTTCCACGACCAGATATCGAGAATACATCCTCAACTGGCATCAAAAATGTTCCATCTATAGCGCGTTCTGGTGTTGGTATATAGCTATCTAAAGCATCAGCTAAAGCTAAAATAGCTTTTTCTCCTAACTCTCCTTTATCACCTTCCAAGGCTAGTTTAGCAGAACCTTTAATAATTGGGGTATCATCTCCTGGAAAATCATATTTGGACAACAATTCACGAACTTCCATTTCTACGAGTTCGAGCAATTCTTCATCGTCGACCATGTCTGACTTGTTTAGGAACACAACAATATATGGCACACCAACCTGACGAGATAACAATATATGCTCTCTTGTCTGTGGCATAGGGCCATCAGCAGCAGAAACAACAAGAATAGCCCCGTCCATCTGAGCCGCTCCTGTTATCATGTTTTTTACATAATCAGCATGTCCAGGACAATCCACATGTGCATAATGACGATTAGATGTCTCATACTCCACATGAGCAGTATTTATTGTAATACCTCTAGCTTTTTCCTCTGGAGCAGCATCGATTTGTGCATAACCACAAGCTTCTCCTCCAAACTTAGTTGCCAAAACAGTAGTAATAGCAGCTGTTAAAGTTGTTTTACCATGATCAACGTGACCAATAGTACCTACATTTACATGAGGCTTACTACGTTCAAACTTGCCTTTAGCCATAAAAATAACTCCAAGTGAGGATTAAATCTATAACATTGTGGAAAAAATATGATATCAATGACCCAAAATATGGTGCCCATGACGCGGATCGAACGCGTGACCTCTCCCTTACCAAGGGAGTGCTCTACCACTGAGCCACATGGGCATTATGGAGCGAGTGAAGGGAATCGAACCCTCGTCATAAGCTTGGAAGGCTTCAGCTCTGCCATTGAGCTACACTCGCAAGTTACACATTCGGCATATGGTGGAGGAGGTTGGATTCGAACCAACGTAGGCGCACGGCCAACAGATTTACAGTCTGCCCCCTTTAGCCACTCGGGCACCCCTCCACGACAATCTAGTATATTCTACACACTTATTATTTATTTTGCAAAAAAAATCACTATTAATATATTAACAAACAATAAGTAAATATTTTTTATCAAAAAAACATGAGGTATTTAAAAAGAATACTTAGTTTAAATTATTACTATAATGGTTTTTGATGATTTTGACAAAAACTAAACATCTATGTTCAATTAAATCAATATTATTTAAAAATTCTATTTTATCTATAAAAAATTCTGTTGTTGATAATAAATCCAAAATTTCATCCTTAGGAACTTTCCCTTTCATAGCACAAAAAACACCATTAGGCTTTAAAAGATGCTTTGTATTTTTTGTAAAATTTTTAAGAGAAGAAAAAGCTCTTGAAATAATGAGATCAAAACTAAAATTATTTAACAGTTCAATTCTAGATTTTATGATTTTTAGATTTGATAAACCTAACAGATGATTAACTTGAGTCATAAAAACAGTCTTTTTACCTATAGAATCAACACAAATAATATTCCATCTTGGCCTCATTATAGATATAACTATACCAGGTAAACCAGCCCCAGAACCAACATCACAAATATTCGCATCATTAATCAAAACATCATCCAGAAAAGGTAATATAGATATGCTATCAATAATATGATACATAATGATACTTTTTAAATCGCTAATCGCTGTTAAATTATAATATTTATTCCATTTCTGAAGAAATATTACATATTCTTTTAGCATATATCGTTGAGTTAAAGACAAATCTATATTATTTTTTGAACAATATTCTAATATAAGGCTCTCATTATCAGCATAACAATTAATCATTTATTATATTTTAAACCTTTTATATAAATAAGAATCACAGAAATAGCAGCTGGGGTTATGCCAGATATTCTTGATGCCTGACCTATTGTCTCTGGTTTATAATCACTAAGTTTCTGCCTAACCTCTATAGAAAGATTGCCAATTTTATTATAATCAATATCAAAAGGAATTAGCAAACCTTCATATTCAGATGTTTTTTTGACTTCTTCTTGTTGTCTAGATATATATCCATCGTATTTAATGAGTATGTTAATTTGATCAGAAAGCAAAGTGTCATCCATCAAACCAGGTCCTATCAAAAAATAACCATCCACACCCTTAATACCCATCAAAGACCTATAATCGATTCCAGGTCTTTTTAAAATATCAAAAACCTTATAATCTCGATCAGTTTTTTTTCCAACAGAAGAATCAGAAAAATAATTTGATAAAATACTAGGATTCAAATATAAATTCTTTAATCGTGTGATTTCTCTTTCAATCAAATCACGTTTTCTATTAAAATAATCCCAATGATAATCGTTTATTAATCCAAATTTTCTTCCTAGTTCTGTGAGTCTAAAATCAGCATTATCTTCTCTTAAAAACAAACGATATTCAGCGCGAGATGTAAACATTCTATAAGGTTCATCAATGCCTTTTGTTATTAAGTCATCTATCATAACTCCAATATAAGAATCACTTCTTTGTGGAGACCATTGAGAAAGTTCTTTAGAAAACCTACCTGCATTTAAACCAGCGACTAATCCTTGAGCTGCAGCTTCTTCATATCCAGTAGTACCATTTATCTGTCCAGCAAAAAACAAACCAGAAATTATCTTAGTTTCAAGAGTTGATTTTAAATGTCTAGGGTCAAAATAGTCATATTCTATAGCGTATCCTGGTCTCAATATATGTGATTTCTCTAAACCTAATATTGAGTGAATTAAATCAATTTGCACATCAAATGGCAAACTCGTAGATATACCATTTGGGTAAATCTCATTTGTATTTAAACCTTCTGGCTCTAAAAAAATTTGATGAGATTCTTTATCTGCAAAACGAAAAACCTTATCTTCTATAGAAGGACAATATCTAGGCCCAATTCCATTTATTTCACCATTGTAAAGAGGAGATCTATCAATAGAATTTTTAACTATTTCATGAGATATTAAGTTTGTTCTAGTAATCCAACAAGGTACTTGTTTAGGACGAATAATATTACTTCCATTAAAAGAGAAAAATGGAATTGGATTAGAATCACCATACTGGATCTGAAGATCTTCATAATTAATTGTACGTCCATCTATTCTAGGTGGAGTACCAGTTTTTAATCGACCAACTGTAAAACCCATATCTTTTAATTTATCAGTTAAAAAAAGAACTGATGAATCACCAGATCTTCCTCCGGACATTTTACTTAAACCTACATGCATTAAACCATTAAGAAAAGTACCAGCAGTAAGAACAACAGATTTTGATTTAAAAAAAATACCTAACTGAGTATGAACTCCTTTGACATTGTTGTTTTCAACAGAAATATCATCCACTACTTGTTGCAATATGAAAAGATTTTTCTGATTTTCTAAAATACTCCTGATTGATAAACGATATAAATTTCTATCTGTTTGTGCTCTTGTAGATCTTACTGCATAACCCTTAGAAGAATTCAAAATTCTAAAATGTATCCCTGAATAATCAGCTGCTATTGGCATGGCTCCACCTAGAGCATCTATTTCTTTTACTAAATGTCCTTTACCTATACCACCAATAGAAGGATTACAAGACATTTGCCCTAAAGTTTCAATATTACTTGTTAATAATAAAGTTTTTGAACCTTGTCTTGCTGAAGCTAAGGCAGCTTCTGTTCCAGCATGTCCTCCACCTATAACTATTACATCAAATTGTTCATGATAATTCATTTTTTTCCTTTTTAGATTTTTCTTTAATTTAAAACATATGTTTTAAATTTAATATTTTTTTATCATTTATTTATTTAAATGATAATAATAATAGATAACTATGAAAAATGTGGATAACTTATTTTTTTATTAAAAATCAATAATTTAGTTTTTTTAAAAAGTATGTAAAAACTCTGTTTTTATTTGTAATAAAAATTGAATAAGTTTTTAAAAACAAAAAAAAATATGTTTATTAAGAAGTAATTAAGATGATATGCACAACTAAATGTGAATATAAATTGTTATTTTCCTATGCAGAATTTAGAGAAAATATTATCTAATATATCGTCTGTTGCAAATTTCCCTGTTATTTTAGCTAAATTCTTATGAGATAATCTTAATTCTTCTGCTATTAGATCAACTTGTGGGTTCTTTTCTGATGTATATATAATTGCTGTTTTAATATTCTCTAATGAATCTACTAGACAAAACAAATGTCTTTCTCTAGAAATCCATCTTGATTCTTCTGTTTTATTTAATCCAATGGTTTCTAATATTTTTTCACGTAATAATTCCAAACCAATTTTTTTTGTTGCTGAGACTAGTAGTTCATCATTTTTTGCTATAGGAAATTTTGTTTCTATAATATCAGCTTTATTCAGTACTGTTATTATTGGAATTCCCTTGGGAAGAATGATATTTGGTTTTTTGGGTGTTGTTATATCTTGTACGAGCAATATCAGATCTGCTTTTTCTATTTCTTCTAAGCTTTTTTTTATGCCAATATTTTCTATATAATCATTGCTTTTTCTAATTCCTGCAGTATCAATTATGTTTATAAGAATGCCGTTTATGCTTATTTCATTAATTATTTTATCTCTAGTGGTTCCTGGTATATTTGTTACTATTGCTATTTCTTCTTCAGATAAGGCATTTAGTATACTAGATTTACCTACATTTGGTTCTCCCACTATAACTACATTAATACCATTTTTTAAAGTAATTCCTTGTTTTGTTTTTTGTATAAAAGTTATTAGCTTTTTACTTATTTTTTCCAAAGAAGCTAATATCTTATCTTTTTCTATTAGAATAATATCATCTTCTGAAAAATCTATATTTGCTTCTACAATAATTCTCAATTCCATTATTTCATCAGATAGTGCATTGATAACTCTGGATGGCTCACCAGATAGAGCTATCAATGCACTTCTAGAGGCTTCTATAGATACAGCATCAATTATGTCTGCAATAGCTTCTGCTTGAGCTAGATCTATCCTGCCATTCAAAAAAGCTCTTTTTGTAAATTCTCCAGGTTCTGATATTCGTACTCCAATATCTTTTCCATGGTCAATACACATATTTAAGATTTCATGTATTACTACTATTCCACCATGACATTGAAGTTCTAGTATATCTTCTCCAGTAAATGATTTTGGTGATTTAAAGAATATAGCAATACCTTTGTCGATAATTAGGTTTTCTGTATTTTTGAATGGCAGGTAATATACCCGTCTATCATCTAGTTTTTTTCCAAACAGATTGATCATCAAGATTGATAGATCTTTTCCTGATATACGTACTATTCCAATAGCTCCTTTTCCAGTAGCAGTAGATATAGCAACAATAGGAGAATTATCATACATATATAGTACCAAACATATTATGTTATTTTCGGGTAATGAACCATTGTTGTGCTATTGATAATATATTATTGACACACCAATATAAAACTAATCCAGATGGGAAGAAAAACATCATCCCTCCAAATACTAAAGGCATAATCATCATAACTTTTGCTTGCATTGGGTCTGGTGGTGCTGGATTTAGTTTAATTTGAACAATCATTGTTAGCATCATTAATATGGGTAATATAAAATATGGATCTCTTGCTGACAAATCTTGAATCCATAATATCCAAGGAGCCCCTCTCATTTCCACACTGGATAACAGTACCCAATAAAGAGAAAGGAAGACAGGAATTTGTACTATGATTGGTAAGCATCCTCCCAAAGGGTTTATTTTTTCATTTCTATATATTTCCATCACCGCAGCGTTAAACTTGCTGTTGTCATTTGAGAATTGTTTTCTTAAAGCTTGTATTCTTGGAGCTACGTCCTTTAATTTTGCCATTGATCTATAACTTTTTGATGCTAATGGAAAAAATAATAGTTTTATAATACATGTTAAAATAACTATGGACCAACCCCAGTTTTTTACAAAATCAAATATATAATTCATAAGCAAAAATATAGGTTTAGCAATTATAGTAAATATTCCATAATCCACAACTAGATCTAGTCCTTTCGCTACTGAAGCCATCTTTTTCTGGTCTTGTGGTCCTATCCATAAATATGAATTGCTTTCATAAGATTCATTAGGTTTTACTTCATTTATAGATTCTATAGTTCTTATAGCAAATATTTTTTTATCTTTATCTAGTTCTACAGCCTCATTTTTGCGAATACAATTTTCTTGGGGAATCCATGCTGTTACAAAGTAATGCTGAACCATAGCAATCCAGCCGTTATTTGTATTTTTTATATATTTTGCTTTATTGTTGCTAACATCTTGGAATGATATTTTTTGAAATTTATTTTTTTCAGAAAAAACAGCCATTCCAGTAAATGTTTTGTAAAAACTTGAGCTATCTGATGGATCACTACTATCTCTCATTATTTGAAGATATAATCTGGCATTCAATATTTCATTGCTTTTATTTGTAATTTTATGTTGTACCTTTATATTATATTTTCCATCTTCTAAGACATATCTTTTCAATAGTATGACACCATTTTTTTCTGACAAAAAATCAATTTCAGATTTATTATTATCTTGTTTTATATTTAATAACTTAAAATCAGATTTATGATTTGGTAAGGCAGTTTCGCCTATTAAGCCTGATTGAATAATATAAGAAAAATTATCGTTTGAGTTTATTAAAACAGTAGGTTTTTTCTTTTTATCTGGATAATTCAATAATTCAGCTTTTACTATTTTAGCTCCATGGCTGCTAAATGTAAGTTTTAAAACATCATTTTCTATAACTGTCAATTCTTCTTTTTGATTATTGATGTTTTGTTTTATATAATCTGTTCTATCAATTGATGAAAATGTAGATAACTGTTTGTTTATATCATTTGTTTTATTTGCGATAGAAAATGTTTTGTGATTTTTTTCATTTTCTAATTGCCAATTGTTCCAAAGAACTAATATAGAGAATGAAAAAATTATCCAAAGAATTATTCTTTTAATATCCATTTTTGAATTTTACCTGGTAGTTTGTAGTAGCTACTATTAGTATATAATGCTATTTTTTGTTTATATCATTTTTCTTATTTAATTGATACGGTACCGGATCTTGTCCTCCTTTGCACCAAGGATTACAACGTAATAATCGATAAAAAATTAACCAGAAAGCATAAAAAATATTATATCTTTTAATGGATTCAATAGCATACTGAGAACAAGAAGGATTGAATCTGCATTGCTTACCAATCCAAGGGCTTAAAATATGTTGATAAGATTCAATTAGTAGAATTACGATTTTTTTATGCATTTTGATATTTTGCTAAAATGGTAATCAATTTCAGATCTAGCATTTTTTTTTAGAACTTTTAATGAGCAAGCAGGTGCTTTAGAGCGCAAACGCACAACGTAATCTCCTCTAGGAATTATATTTGCTTTTGCTCTAAATGATTCACGTACAACTCTTTTGAGAGAATTACGTACAACTGCTTTATGGGCCATTTTTTTAGAAAAAATTAGACCAATCCTACTGGTTTGTAGCGACGTTATATTTGCATTGTCATGCAAGAATGAATTAACATAAAACAATTTGCCCTTAGCTACTGGGTGGCTGTTAATAACGGTCTTGTATTCATGAGATTTATGTAAACGAGCACCAGCAGGAAATCTAGATCTTTTTTTGTAGTTAGTATTCAACTCCGTTATAATTAATAAATTAAATCGATTTTTGAATTAAACAGATAGGCGTTTTCTTCCCTTTGCTCTACGTGCATTAATTATAGCACGCCCGGATCTTGTTTTCATTCTTATGCGAAAGCCATGTGTGCGCTTGCGGCGCAAGACAGAAGGTTGATAAGTTCGTTTCATTGGTAGTCTAAAGTTAAAAGAACAATAGTAAAGTTAAACGATGTTAATTCGAATAACTTAAGATTATTCTACGTTAATATGCGATTAAAGGAAAGTGTAACATTATATCTGATATATAGTACTTTTTACAATGCTAATTAAATAGCGATTTTAGGATGTTAGATTAATAGATATATTTATTCAAGCTATTTTTATAAAATCATAATTTTGATCTATAATATGTAATTATTGTGTTTTTTGATTGATGTTTTTTTGATTGATTTATAATTTGTAGTAAAATCAAGGTTTATAGAATATATTT